>DASPQU010000029.1:0-6556 GCA_035624805.1 Binataceae bacterium (SeqCode)
GGGATATTTCTTGCGTTCCTCCTTGAGACGCGGCTCCATTTCGAGCGCCTGCTCGAGGGGAAAATCGCGACCCTGCTTGGGCGCCGGATACAGCTTGACGATTCGATCGGTGTCGGCGAACGACAATCCGAGCACGCGGCCTACATCGCGAATCGCCTGCTTGCCCTTGATGGTGCCGAACGTGATTATCTGCGCGACGCGTTCCTCGCCGTATTTGGCACGAACGTAATCAAGCACCTCATCGCGGCGCTCAAAGCAGAAATCGACGTCGATATCCGGCATCGAATGGCGCCCCGGATTCAGCCATCGCTCGAACAGAAGCTTGTGCTCGATCGGATCGATATCCGTGATCCGCATCGCATACGACACGAGACTTCCGACCACCGATCCGCGTCCCGGTCCGACCGGGATACCATGCGCTTTGGCCCAGTTGATGAAGTCGGCGACGATAAGCATGTAGCCGGAGAAGCCCATCTCGCGGATTACGGGAAGCTCGCGCTCCAGTCTTTCTATGTAAGCGGCCTCGTTGATTTCGGCTCCCGTGCGCGCGCGGATTTCGTCGAGGCGCTCCTTCAGGGTCGCGTGCGCAACGCGCTCGAGTTCAGCATCGAGATCGACGCCCGCGCCGGCATCGAATTTCGGAAAATGGAATTTGCCGAATTCGAATTCGAAATCAACGCGGCGCGCGATTTCCATTGTGTTCCGATACGGCTCGGAATCCGCGCCGAACGCGTCAGCCATCTCCTTGGGCGTCTTGACGTAAAGCTCGTCCGTATCGAAACGCCATCGCGTCTCGTCGGCCATCGTCTTGCCGGTCTGGATGCAGAGCAGGACCTCGTGAGCACGCGCATCGTCGCGATGCAGATAGTGACAATCGTTGGTCGCGACGAGCGGCAGGCCGACTTTCTTTCCCACTTCGGTCAGCGCCTGATTTAGAGGCTTGTGAAGACGATTGTCCTGCAGCTCAAGGTAGAAGCGGCCCAGGAACGTCTTCGCGTACCATTCGGCGGCTTCACACGCTTTGTCGAGGCGATCCGCCCGTAACCATCGATTGATCTCGCCCGACAGGCATCCTGAAAGAACGATCAGCCCGTCAGAGCATTCGGCGAGGATGTCCTTGTCGATTCGCGGCTTGTAGTAGAGCCCTTCCCTGTAAGCGGTGCTGAGAAGACGGCAGAGATTTCGATAACCGTTGCGATTCTGCGCAAGCAGGATCAGATGGAAGTTGCCGCCGCCGTCGAAATCGTCGCTCTTTGGCGCCTGGCTTCGATCAGTGCGCTTGCCCGGCGCGAGATAGGCCTCGCATCCGATGATCGGCTTGATTCCCTTCTCCGTCGCTTTGCGAAAGAACTCGACCGCGCCGAACATGTTGCCGTGATCGGTGATCGCCATCGCCTCCATCCCGGAAGCCTTGGCGTAATCGATCAGCGGACCGATCTTGTTGGCGCCGTCGAGAAGACTGAACTGGGTATGAACGTGCAGATGCGCGAAACTCATTCCACTCCCCTCACCACCATAACATTATTGCGCGCGATGACCCGTCTCGGCCATCTCGCGCAATCGCAAAAACCCACAGCCTTGTTTCACAGATTTTCGCGCGCTCCGATGTCGCGCAGCTGCACGGTGCGGGCAACCCCCGGCTTCGCATCAGACCCGAAGCGTTAAGCTCGCGGGTCGATGATAACAGCTACTTCTTCGCAGCAGGTTCCGCCTTCTTCGCGCCGGCTGCTTCCTTGGCAGCTCCCTCTGGAGCAGCAGCCGCGCCTTCGGCAGGAGCCGCAGCGGCGGCTTCTGCAGCCTCGCCTTCGGCAGGAGCGGCGGCGACAGGGGCCTCGGCGACGGTCGGAGGCAGCACGGTAGCGACGGGATAATCGGTGTCGTAAATCGGCTTGATATTCCCGGCGAAGTTCACGGACGATATATGAATGACGTCGTGAATTCCGAGCGGCGTCACGTCAACTTCAACGAATTCCGGAATCTCCAGCGGCAGGCATTCGAGTTCGACCTCGCGCTCAAGCGGTTGGAAAATCCCGCCCAACATGATTCCTTGCGCGCGCCCGGTGAACTTGAACGGTACGCGAACGTGAATCGCGCGATTCAGATCGACTTCGTAAAAGTCGGCATGGATGATCTCGCGCGACACTGGCGTGCGCTGGATTTCCTTCAGGATGACGTGCTTGCCGTTGATATCGGACGCATCGGATTTGATTTTCATCAGGCGCATCGTCGACGCATGCGCGACCCTGTCCTTCAACTCGATCGCATTGACAGCCACGTTCGTGGTCGTTGTGCCGCGTCCATAGAGAACCGCGGGAACGCGCCCTGCGCGTCTCAAGGAATTGAGACTGCCCTTGGATTTCGATTCGCGTTTTTCACAGGAAATTTCTGCAGTTTCCATTGCTTCCTCGGGAGTTTATGCGCGCTCAATTAAAGAGCGAGCTTACGGACTCTTCGTGATGGATGCGGCGGACGGCTTCTGCGATCAGCCCTCCGACCGAGATTACCTTGAGCTTGTCGAGTTCCGCCTGCGCCTTGGCGCGAAGCGGAATCGTGTTGGTCGTAATCAGTTCCTTGATCGCAGACTTCGCGAGCCGATCGCACGCGGGATCGGAGAGGATCGGATGCGTGGCGCATGCGATCACTTCGCTGGCGCCCGCTTGAGAGACGACCCGCGCGGCTTCCGCGATCGTCCCGGCGGTATCGATCATGTCATCGACCAGCACGGCGACGGTATCTTTGACTTCGCCGACCAGTCGCATCTCCGCGACTTCGCTGGCGCGCTTGCGACGCTTGTCGATAATCGCAAGGTCCGCGTTGAGACGACGCGCAAACGCACGCGCACGCTCGACGCCGCCCGCGTCGGGCGATACTACCGACACGCGCTGACCTTCGACGCGCTTTTTTAGATGCTGAATCAGCACCGGCATCGCGTAGAGGTTATCGACAGGAATATTGAAAAATCCTTGAATCTGCCCGGCGTGCAGATCGACGGTGAGTACGCGCTCCGCGCCGGCGGTGGTGATCAGGTCGGCGACGAGCTTCGCGCTGATCGGAACGCGAGGGGCAACTTTGCGATCCTGGCGGGCGTAACCGAAGTACGGGACTACAGCGGTGATGCGCTTTGCAGAAGCGCGTCGCAGCGCGTCCATCACCAGCAGCAGCTCCATCAGGTTTTCGTTCGGAGGCGTGCAGGTCGATTGGATAACGAAGCAATCGCCGCCGCGCACGTTCTCGCGCACTTCGACCATCACCTCGCCGTCGGGAAAACGTCCGACCTCGGCCTGTCCGAGGGCGACACCCAGATGCTCCGAAACTTCACGCGCGAGCGCAGGATTCGAATTGCCGGTAAATATCTCGATTTCGTCTTTTGCGTGATCAGCCATTCGCAGTCGTTTCCGCTAATTTGCTCGCACTCGATTCGTATCCGCCGTTCACAAGTGGTCGATGGCTGGGCGGGAAGGATTCGAACCTTCGAATGCCAGGTCCAAAGCCTGGTGCCTTACCAGCTTGGCGACCGCCCAGCAAAATCCTCGGTCGATGGACTCAATGCCGGCGCAAACGACCGCGACCACGATGCTACTCAATATCAGCGCCGAACGGGAAGATGATATCCCGTCCGGCGCATCTTTGATCGAGCATGTACGCGCGGTCCGCAGGCCCCGACTTCGACCCGTGCTGGAGCGATCTACCTCCGATGCGCTCACCGCGGCAAATGGATGTTATTGTCGACAATTCTGCCTGTCAATGACAGGTCACGGGCCGGAAAAGATCGCGCGAAAAAACAAGACGTTGATTTACACTGTCTAACATCGTTTAACGCTATAGCGAAGAAACGGCGAAAATCGACGCCTGCGGGTACGCCTCCCGTATCGATTCCGCCGCCCGCACCGATTCGTCCCCATCCCGGAAAATCCCGAAAACTGCACCGCCGCTGCCCGTCATCGATGCGACCTTCGCCCCCGCTTTTTCGAGTCCGTTTTTCAACTCCCCGATCGCTGGATAACGCTCGATCGCTGCGCGTGCGAGATCGTTGACAATCTGATGCTGCCCGAATTCGCCGGACAGTATCGCCACGATATCATCCTCCGATGCCGGACCGCTGAAATCGCCGGGCGCGAGCGCCTTGAATATCGCGCCGGTCGGCACTTCCACGTCCGGCGCCGCTATCACAAGATTGAGCTTCGCAAACGTCGCCAGCGGTTCGATTCGCTCGCCGATGCCTCTGACTCGCGACGGTCGCGGATCGAGGAAGAAAGGCACGTCCGCTCCGAGCGACACTGCAATCTTTGCGAGGCGATCATCGCGTATATCGATTCGGCTGAGCGCCGCCAAGATTCGCAAAACCGCGCCCGCGTCGCTCGATCCGCCTCCCAAACCCGCGCCCACCGGGATGCGCTTGGTGAGACGCACGAGGACCCGCGCGCTGATGCCAAATTCCGACATGAAGGCGCGCGCCGCACGCGACGCGAGATTCGTATCGGCGTACGCGATCGACGGCACATCGCATTGCAGCGTCACTTTCGACTCCGGCCCGGGGCGCATCTCGACCGCGACGCAGTCGCCGAGCGACACCGGGACGAAAATCGAATCGAGTTCGTGATACCCGTCAGGACGCCGCCCGACGACGCGCAGGAAGAGGTTTATCTTCGCGGATGCGGTTTCGGCGAGCAGCTTTACCATGTCAGCGGCGCTTGATGTTGGAACAAAGGAGCCCAACTAGACGGGAAGCGATCCGGTCCCGCCGCGGCTGTCCGTCACACTCCGGACTGCGCGTCGCATATCGCGCTGGATGAGGCCGATAAATCCGACGATGATGAATCCCAATCCCACCAGCAGCATCGCCTGACCGCTCAAAAACGCCGCGTGATAAAAGTCCATTCGCGCCGTCGCATACGAGACGCGCTGCGCCTCGTCGCTGAACGGTCGCAGGACCGCGCCGCCGGCGCCGGCCTCCAGCTCGTCGAAGCTGCGATAATCGCTGGTCGTCGCGATCGACGACTGCTCGATGATGTGTCCCGCCTGCTGCGCCCGACGCAGACCCACATACCAGTTGCCCACGCCAAGGAGAATGAGCGCGAATCCGATTGCGATCCGCCAGTCGCTATAGATTTCCGGGGCCTTCACCGCTTCAAAGCATAAGTCGCGTCTGCTTCGAAAACAACGTGGCCCGCAACTATCGCCCTTTCGGAGGATGGCACTGGTTCACTTTGAGCCGCGGACGACGAATTTCGCACTCGTCTGTTTGTCACCCCCGCGCGCGTTTATTCAGGCTCCGTCTCGAAGCGCCCGATGAGTGGCGCGGTCGGTGAATGCCGCGCGAGGGTCCCGGAATAGCGATAATCGTTGTACCGGGATTCCTTCGCGCGTCAGACAGAAGAGATCAGACGCGCGGGAATGACAGCCGGAACCAGACTCCGGCGGACGGGCTTCCTTGCTTGTCGCAAATCTGAGCGGTTATCATCGAACTTCGGGGTAGTCATGAACGAAACTTCCGAGCGATCGACGCCGAGCCCGCGGCTCGATGCGATGCTCAAGCGATTTGATGAACGCGACAAGGTCGCTCTCGCCCGCCTGATAACGCTGGTCGAGAATCGTGCGCCCGAGCGCAATCTGGTTATCGAGAGGATTTACTCCCAGACCGGGCATGCTCACGTCATTGGCATTACCGGGCCTCCCGGCGCGGGAAAATCAACCCTGGTCAACACGATGATTGCGCACTATCGCGCGGCGGGAAAACAGGTCGCCGTGCTGGCGATCGATCCGTCAAGCCCGTTCTCGGGCGGCGCGGTCCTGGGCGACCGGGTCAGGATGACCGACCATTACGGCGACACCGGCGTGTATATCCGCAGCATCTCGTCGCGCGGAAGCCACGGCGGGCTCAGCCGCGCCACGCGCGAGATCGTCAAGCTACTCGACGCGTTCGGACACGACGTGATCATCATCGAGACCGTCGGCGTCGGACAGACTGAACTCGGAATCATGGATCTCGCCGACACCACCGTGGTCGTGACTGTCCCCGAGGGGGGAGACGCCGTGCAGGTGATGAAGGCGGGGCTCAACGAGATCGCCGATGTGTTTGTGGTGAACAAATCCGATCGCGAGGGCGCCGATCGTATCAAGGCCGAGCTCGAGCTGAACGTGCATCTGCGGCCGGCCGGCGGATGGCATCCGCCCGTCGTGATGACGCAGGCGTCGGCCGACAAGGGCGTCGACAAGCTGATCGAAGCGATCGCGAAGCACGGAAAATACCTGAGCGAGCATCGCGACGTCGCCCTCGAAGCCGAGCATCGCGCACATGAGCTCATCGAGGTGTTGAGCGGAGAACTCGAGCAGCGCGCCCGTCGCGTGCTGAAAAACGGCGTCGGGGGCGACCTCCTCTCCGGCGTCCGGGCGGGGCATCTCAATCCTTACAGCGCCGCGCGCAGGATCCTGGAGAATCCGGCATCGCTGGCTGAACTGCTGTCGAACGGCAATAATGATTAAGAGCTGGGTTGTTTAACCGCCACAAAAATCACAACGGACGACTGTTCGCTATCGGCGACATCCACGGATGCCC
>DASPQU010000030.1:0-6756 GCA_035624805.1 Binataceae bacterium (SeqCode)
ATTTTCTTCGTCAGCGCACCGATCCAAGCCAGCGGCGCTATCGCGTCAGAGCCGTAAGCCTCGGCCGTCCAGACCGAATCGAAGCCGCACTTCTCGGCTTCGAGGATGACATCCATTGGCAGGCCCATCTGGGCGCCCGAATATCCTGTCACCAATCCAAGTCGCATCGTACATTCCTCCTAAACTGGCCGAAGCCTACACGGTAATCGATGTAAACGTGAGGCCGCGCGTGCGGCGCTGCGCGATCCTACAGCCGCTCGATGACTTCGCGCGAGACCTCTTCGATACTGTCTGCGAAGCCGTCCATCGGCGGATTCAGCATGATCTGGGAAAGTCCGGCGCGCTCGAGGGCCTGAACCCGCTCGATCACCTCCTCGCGCGATCCGATGACCGTCGAAAAGCGGATCGTCTCGGGCGTGATGAATTTCCATTCCGCCGGTTCGACATAGGTGCAATGCCCGAGATGGAGTTCCAGATAACGCTGATCGCGCGGCGTTTTCATCCGGGCGACGTAATCAACGTATCCCTGATAAACAGGACGGATATCCGGCGGCAGCGATTCGGGGCGTGCGTATCCCGCCGCGATCGCGTGCAGATTCGCCATCACCCACGGCCCCGTCATCATCTTGACGCGCGGCGAATCGAGTCCTTCTCCGGGCTTCAGGACGCACACGTGAGTGAGCGAGACGATCGGGAAGTTGACCGGCTTGCGTCCTGCGCGCGCGAATCCCGCCTCGATCGATTTCACTACATCGGCCATCCGATCCGGATGCGTCACTCCGGTCGTCACCGCACCGTCGCCAAACTCGCCCGCCAGCCCAAGCGTCTTGGGACCGTTGGCTGCAACGTAAAACGGAATCGGACCATCCAGATTGATGAATCCGCGATCGAGATGGAGGAACTTGATTTTGCGCGTGACACCCTCGGTCGAGTACATCGCTTCTCCCGTCTTCAGGAGATCGCGGATGACGCGGACTTCCTCGCGAAATACGCTCTGCTTGACAGGAGGAAGGCCCATCACGCGCCGACCCGTATGGCCGGTGCCGAAGCCGAGGATGACGCGCCCGGGAGCGAGCTGATTGATCGTGCCGATCGCCTCGACGGTTACCGGCGGGATGCGATTGGTCGAGATCGCGACTCCGGTCGCGAGCTTGATTGATTTGGTGTTAACGGCAGCCAGCGCCATGCAGGCCCATACGTCGCCCCAAATCATGTGCGAATCGGGAATCCACGCGTGGGTGTAACCGAGACTCTCGGCCAGTTTGGGGTCGGTTATCGCTCGCTCGGGTTTCGTAAAGATCAGCGTGCCGAATTCCATCGGAAGACCTCCGTTCGGTGGGGCAATATAGCGCGGTCCGCCGGTATGGGCGCAAACGCGCGAGTTATGGATGCGGCGGAGTGCTGAGGTAGACTCGCGATTGGAGAAAATACGATGCCATCCACGAACGACAAATTGCCGCTTCCCACCGGCTCGGATCAGGTCGCGCCCGACTGTCGCGAGATGAATTTCTATCGCATGGATCAGTCGCTCCACGACCTGCTCGGGATCTACCTCGATCCCGCGCTGGCAAAGCATCTGGAGCCGCATTTTGATCGATTGGGAGAGCTTGCAGGCGGACGCCTCGACGAGCTTGCGGAGATCGCCGACAAGCATCCCCCGGTCCTTCACCCGCGCGATCGCTTCGGACGCGACGAGGATTGGATTGAATATCATCCCGCGTATCGCGAGATGGAGAAGATCGCGTTCGGCGAGTTCGGGCTGCACGCGATGAGCCATCGCGCGGACGTGCTCGGATGGCCGCATCCGATGCCGGCGATAGCGAAGTACGCATTCCAATATCTGTTCGTGCAGGCGGAGTTCGGCCTGATGTGCCCGGTTAGCGTCAGCGACACGAGCATCTACGTGATCAATCGTTACGGAAGTCCACAGCTCAAGGAACGTTTGATCCCGCGGATGACTTCGCAGGATCCCGGTCAACTCCTGAAGGGCACGCAGTTCATGACCGAGAAGTCGGGCGGCTCGGATGTCGGCTCATTCGAAACGATCGCGCGCAACGAGGGCGGCGAATGGCGGCTTTACGGCGAGAAATGGTTCTGCTCGCACGCCGACGCGGACATCGCGCTCCTGCTCGCGCGTCCGGAGGGGGCGGGGAGGGGGACGCGAGGTCTTGCGCTGTTCGCGATGCCGCGGCGGCTCGATGATGGATCGCGCAACCGTTATCGAATCGTAAGGCTCAAGGACAAGCTCGGCACGAAATCGATGGCGAGCGGCGAGATTCGGCTTGAAGGCGCGCTCGCGTGGATTGTCGGCGACGCTCGCAACGGCTTCAAGCAGATGATGGATCAGGTCAACCTGTCTCGCCTGTCGCATGGAGTGCGCGCGGCCGCGATGATGCGTCGATGCCTCAACGAAGCGCTGTGCGTGGCGCGCACTCGCAACGCGTTCGGCAAGCATCTGATCGAGATGCCGCTGGTGCGGCGTCAACTTCTCAAGCTGATGGTCCCGACGGAGCAGGCGCTCTCGATGTACGCCTACGCCGCGCACATCATGGATCGCGCGAATCGGGGAGAAGAGGGGCCGCAGAGCGTGTTGCGCATTCTGACGCCGTTGTTCAAGTTTCGCGCGTGCCGCGACAACATCCGAGTGGCCACGGGCGCGATGGAGATGCGCGGCGGCAACGGCTACATCGAGGACTGGATCAACGCCCGCCTCGTTCGCGACGCGCACGTCGGGGTGCTTTGGGAGGGCACCAGCAATATCGCGTCGCTCGACGCGATCACCCGCGCCGTCGGCAAGCTGAATGCGCATCAGGCGCTGGCCGCGTCACTCAGATCGATGCTCGCGGGCGCGGACGGAGTTTCCGATTCATATCGCGGTCAACTCGGAGTTATCGCCGATCGCACCGTTGCATTCGCAGAGCAGGTCGCGACTCGCGGCGAGGAAGAATCGATCCGGCTCGCGGCGGATGCGCTCTACAACATCACGTGCGCGGTCCTGATGGCGTTGGAGGCGGCGCGCGCCAACAACGGCAAGCGATTGCTGCTGTCAAAGATGATCGTCGAGCATCGCCTGAGCCCGCAGGATCCGATCGCGCCCGTCGATCATCGCTTCGATCGCGCCGCCACCACCCTGCTGCTTGATGAACGGGCAGTGACTCTCGCTCAAGCGACAGCCCTTGTTGGCTAGCAGTTCGCCTGGTAGTTCAGGAGAAAAACAGGCGAATATCCAATAAAATCAACCAGTTAGCCGCTGCTCATTTGGGTTCGTTTGGTAATTTTACGTTTTGCTGAATCCATTTTCCCCGCCCCCTAAGAAGTCCAAAAGGCAGCGTCTTCGACGCCGCCCTTGCATGATCATTACAGACTTACGCGCCCGCTGAAATGGTAACGGCCCGTCGATTGGGCCGTGGAACAGGCGCTCATGCCTGTCCATCCGGCGTCCGGTCAGTGGGACAGGCGTCCCTGCCTGTCCATCAAGGCGCCGTGCCCATCGCGATAAACACCCGATGCGGGACGCCCATCGGGTCCGCAGGAAATCGCGTTTTAAGAATCGAGGCGAGGTCGGCGTCGAACTTCGCGACGCGCTCTGGCCGCATCGCCGCGCCCACTCCGGCGCTCGCGCGAATCCTCCCGCGCCAGGCCTCGTGAGTGTAGGGCGCGTCGAGATCGAACGTGCAGCTTTCGAGGTCGCGAAAACCTGCGATTCCCACGTCGCGCAACACGTACGGATGCGCGCCCAATCCGCCGCCGAGCTTCCAATCAGGATTGTACAATTCGATCAGCTTCTCGGTCGCGTCGACCATGTTGCCCGGCAGCGGTATCCAGTCGAAATTCCCGATTATGAGATGGCCGCCCGGCTTGAGGACGCGTTGCGCTTCAGCGGCGGCTTTCGCGCGGTCGAACCAGTGCCAGCATTGCCCTGCCGTGACGATATCGAATGAACGCGCAGACATCCCCGTATCTTCGGCGGCGCCGATAACATACCGCACCGATACCCCTGCCTCTCGATCCAGAGCCGCCGCCGCTTCCATCAGCTCTTTCGATTTATCGAGCCCCGTGACGTCGAGACCGCGCAGCGCCAGCCCACGCGCGACCGTGCCGGTGCCGGTTCCGAGATCGAGCGCACGCATCCCCCGCGCGATCGCGCCGAGCGCCGCGAGTCTATCGAAGAAAGCGTCGGGAAAGCCGGCGCGAAAGCGCGCATAGTCGCTTGCAGTCTTTCCGAAATCGATTTTGTGTCCCATCTGACGCGCATGTTCGAGCTGCAGGACGTTCTTCTCGACCATCGGGGCTTCCTCCTGATAGCTTGACTGTATATAACTTTATATATGTTGATTCAACTGTCGCTGGTCCGGCTTGACTGCATGGCATGCGAGGTGGCGTGATTTCGGCGTGGCTGCCCTCGAATCGGAACATCGCGGGATGCTGACCGCCGCCGAAGCGGCTGACCATCTCGGCGTCAAGCTCGGAACGCTTTACGCTTACGTCAGCCGCGGATGGCTCAAAAGCTATCGGCGCAAAGTCGGCCGCCAGGCTCTCTATCGCAAGGCCGATGTGGAAGCGCTGCGCGGTCTGGTAGCGCCCGAGCGCGGGCGTCGCGCGCGCTCGCTGCCCGATGCGTCCTCATGGGTGACCGTCGCGCAGCCCCGGGAGGCGGGCGAGAGCCCCGCTCCGGGCGTAATCGTCACCGAGTCCGCGATCAGCTCGATCCAGGAAGGCCGGCTCGCGTATCGCGGATATCCGATCGAGCAGCTCGTCGCGAACGCCTCGTTTGAAGAAATTTGCCTGCTGCTGTGGACTGGAGAGCGTCCCGGCGCCGGCGATGTGGCGCGGCTACGCGTTGAGATCGCGCGCGCGACGATGTCCAAACCGGTGGCAGCTTCTCTCGCGGCGCTCGGTGTCGATGCGGATCCGTTGCTGAGGCTCTCCGCAATGATGCCGAGTCTGGCGGCGATGGAGAAACGCGGTGAATCGCTTTCGTCCGAAGCTCGCGCGCAACTCATTATCGCGATGCTGCCTCTCGGGCTCGCGCGTCGAGGCCGGGTGCGAATCAGCGCCGACGGCGGCACGGCTGAGCGCCTGATGAAGTCCGTTGCCGAAACCTCCGGCGCGCAATGGGAGATCGCCGCGCTCAATCGCGTGCTGGTTGCGTGCGCTGAACATGAGATGAACGCGTCGACGTTCGCGGCGCGCGTGGTCGCGAGCACCGGCGCAGATCTATACGCATCCGTGCTCGCCGCAGTCTGCTCGCTTTCCGGTCCGATTCACGGCGGGGCGTGCGATCGAATCGAGCGGATGTTCGCCGATATCGAAGCTGGAACTCGAATCGACGACTACCTCGATTCAGTCCGGCGTGAGCATCGGCTGGTTCCGGGATTCGGCCATACGATCTATCCCGAAGGCGATCCGCGCGCGGTTTTATTGCAGGACGCCGCCGCCGCGATCGCGCGGCGCAAAGGACGAGCGCTCTACGACACTGCGCTAAAAATCGAGGGCGCGGTATGGAAAGTCGAGCGCATTCGCCCCAATCTGGATTTCTATCTGACCGTATGCACGCGGATGCTCGGTTTCCCTCGCGGAATTCCAGCCGCGATCTTCGCTGTTGGACGCGCCGCGGGATGGATCGCGCACGCTCTTGAGCAATACGCCGATAATCGGCTGATTCGCCCGCGCATGCGCTATCGCGGCGCTCCCCTGCGCAGTTGGGAATAGCGAAAGTCCGCCTTCGCTCTTGTCGCCTTTGACGCGCGGCGCGCCGAAGTCGTATCAAATGACTGAGGCCGCCGCCGATGAAAGCGATCGCGAAGACTCGCCCCGGATTGGGCGCCGAGATAATCGACATGCCCGTTCCCCGCCCCGGACCCGGACAGTTGCTGGTCAAGGTGGCAGTCTGCGGAATCTGCGGTTCGGATCTCCACGTCTATTTGTGGGAGTTGGGCGCAGACCGCATGATGTCGCGATTGCCCGCGGTGATCGGTCATGAGCCCGCCGGCGAAGTCGTCGAAGTCGGAGCGGGTGTGACGGGAATCAAGACCGGGGATCACGTCGCACTCGATCCGTTTGGGCATTGCGGTCGATGCGGCCCGTGTCGAGCAGGGCGCTTCCACCTATGTATCGCGCCGACGCTTCTTTCCGGCGCGTTCGCCGAATACACGATCGCGCCCGTCGGCAATGCGCATCTCGTGCCGAAAGATATGGACCTGGAGCAGGCCGCGCTGCTCGAGCCGTTCGGAACCGGACTTCACGCGGTCGAACAATCGAGTCTCAAGCAGGGCGACAGCGCTGTCGTTGAAGGTCCCGGACCGATCGGACTCAGTATCGCGCTTGCGGCGCGCGCGATGGGAATCACATCGATAGTCGTGACCGGGATTGCCGAGGACGCTGACAGATTGGCGCTCGCGCGTTCGATGGGATTTCGCACGGTATGCGCCGGCGATCGGGACTGGGTCGATCAGGTTCGCGCTCTCGTTCCGGAGGGCGGCGCAGACGCGGTCTTCGACGCGTGCGGGATGCTCGATTCGCCGCGCGAGTTGCTGCGGCGCGGAGGAGAGCTGATCGAAGTCGGATGGCCTGCGCGCGACCTATCCTCGTCGGAATTGCGCGGGTTGTTTTTTCATGGAGTCACGTTAATCAACTCGCGCGTGCGTACTCCGGAGACGTGGCGGCGTGCGATTGCGCTCGTCGCGTCGGGCGCGGTCGACATGCTCCCGATCGTGACGCATCGATTTCCGCTCGCGCGCGGGATCGAGGCGTTCG
>DASPQU010000031.1:0-5106 GCA_035624805.1 Binataceae bacterium (SeqCode)
GACGCCGCTGCGCCACAACCAGCTTCGCCCCGCATATGCGGCCTCCATCTTGAGCGCGCGATCGGCCTCGCACGGATGTCCGACGATTTCGTGCGCGACAAGCGCGTTGAAATGCGGATCGGTGACGACGACAACTTCGCCGTCGGGCGGCTTCAGGACGGGAGCCCCGGCAAGCTCGAGCGCCTCGCGCGCGAGGTCGAGAGAGAAATTCTCCAGCGATTCGTTGGATAGCAGCTCGCTGCGCCAACCTTCTTCGAGCGCTTCGAAGCCACGCTGCTGGCCGATAGTGTCGTAGATCTCCTGATGGCCGTCACTCGCCTGAGCCACAACGTAAGTATCACCCTGCGAAAACGCGCATCTTTGGGAGATCAACGAACCCTCGGTGTTCGCGAAAATCTCGTGGCGCAGCTCGCTCATCGCCGAGACCGCGTTGAATGCTATCCCGTCGCCGAGCGAACCGATTGCGCGCGACGATCGAAGCGCGAGTCCTTCGATCTTCTTCAAATCGACGGTCCGCGGGTCCTCGCCAAACGTCGCTTCGACCTCGTCGCGAATCGCCGCGCGCGGCGGAAACCCCTGATGTGCGAGGCTTCGCGCACGAGCGCCCAGCACTCTGATCAAAGCCTTCTTTTCACGCGCACTCGCCAAGGCGCGGGTGCGAGCGTTCGCGAACGCGTCGGCGATGGCGGCCTTCAGCCTGCGTTCGTCGAGCGCGACGCGTCCGATCTCAACGCCAATCTGACCGTGTCCAAGCGCTCCGCCAACGCCCGCGTGTATCGTAACCGCAAAGCCCGCCGATTCGGTCTCGGCGCTCTCGCGCGACTCGCCGTTCGTCGCAGATGCAGATCGGTTGAAAACTGTTTCAAAACGAAGATCGGCATAGACGATGTCGCGGTGCGAGCGCGCATAGCGCGCTACAATCTCGTTGACGTTGCGCTTGATACGCTCGGCCGCGTCGAAAAGCTCGCGTGTGGTCATCAGCCGGTCAGCATACAAGATCGCCTCATTGCACGGCGATGGGAATTCGCACATCGAACTCGGACGCGACCGGGGTGCCGTCCTTCACGGCAGGGAAAAATTTCCACTTGCGCAGCGTATCCAGGATGATCTGGTTGAGTGCTGGATTGTTGGTCGGCTTCGACAGCGTAACCTGCACGTTGCCGTCCTTGTCCACGATGAAATGCGCGACCGCAACGGCGGAGAACGCATCTTCGCGCAAGTCATCCGGGATTTTCGGAATCGGAGAGTAAAGAGCGCTGGCGCCCGATGTCTCCGAACCTCCGCCGCCCTCGCCTTCGCCCTGCGTACTTCCTTTTTCGCTCGGGGTCTTGCTCAGCGAATCGATATTGCCGACCGCGATGCCGGTATCGCTCGTTACCGGCGGCCCAAAGGGCTTCGCAACGACAGGAGCCGCAGCCGGTGGTGGTTTGGGCACAGCGCGATGGGCGAGGGTCGGCTTCGCGATGTGCGGATGAAGCTCGGGAGCCATCGGGATCGGCGCGGCCGGGGGCGGCGGAGGCGTGACATCGATCAATTGCGCCACTATCGCTGACGTTCTCGGCGGGGCCAGCGGGCGCTCCGAAATGAGTATCTCGGCGAATCCACCAGTCATCGCGAGGCACGCTGCGATCGCGCACGCTGTCGCGACAGCGAACCGGCGGATGGAAATCGGTTTAAGCGGCGATTCCCGCTCGAACCATTCCATCGATGGCGTTTCTTCCATCGACACAGTTTTGACTTGTGCGGCCAGCTTCATCACTACTGCTTATTAAGGAATGGGATCTCCCATTTTATACCGCCGTACAGGGCACGACGGGGTCCATACTGGGCTGCGAAAACTCCGATTCCCGTGCCATTTCGAATCTGATAGGTGCGATCGTTCAGGTTGGTAATCGCGGTCCGAAACACCAGCGCTCCGCCCTTTCCGATCTCAACTCGCTTCGTCGCTCCGGCATTGAGCTGGATATAGTACGGAAGGTTGCCGGTGTTGGCGAAACCTTTTCGCAAGCCGCTGCCGTAGATCCCGTCGATCGTGAACATGAATCCGTTCCAGGTGTACGCAACGCCGGCCGAAGAGCTGAACGTCTGATCGTGATCGAGAAAGACGTAGTGACTACTTATGTAAGCAAGCTCGTCTTGTCCGAAATTGAACTGACCGGATGTGATCTGGGTTCCCTGACCCACGCTGTACGTGAAGTTGGCGTAGGCCGCCAGCGCACCCTGGGTGTACGACGACGTAAACTCAACGCCGTAGACGCGGCCCTTGTTGTAATTGAACGTTTCGAAAATCAGCGCCGGACCGAACTGCCCTTCATCGATGAGTTGACTGGCTTTCTTGTAAAAGGAATCGACGCCGACATTGAAGCCCGGCAGGATCTGCTGATCTATACCAGCGTCAAAGTAGTGATCGCGTTCCACGGTTGGAGTGCTGTTGCCGTTACTCGGCGGCGCTCCGGTCGTATTCTGGAAGGCCTGGATCGAGGTAACGGAAACCAGTTCGGTCGGCGGCGGCGTGAAGTATCGGGCGTACGCTCCGTGCAGGCTGGTGTTCCTGAACAGCCTGTAAACGAAGCCAACTCGCGGGCTCGCCTGATCGGCGCGCACGAGACCGTCGTAAAGATCGAATCGCGCGCCATAATTGATCGTCAGCGGCTCGATCGGCTGCCATTCATCCTGGGCGTAAACGGTGTAATACCAGGCTGTCAGCGCGATATTGTCGGTAATCCCAAACGGAACATCGCTGGTCTGTTGTCCGCTGGAATTTGCAGGGAAAACGGATTCATGATTGTCGATCTCGGCGCGCTCGCCCCAAAATGATCCGCCGAGGCGAATCGTGTGCTGCGCAAATCCGCGCCACGCCGTATCGAGCTGAAATCCGTTCGCCCAGTCGCTGCGAAAAACCTTCGACGCCGCGCCGTTGTAAATCAAATCGCCGACATGGTCGGGATTGAATGAGACATTCGAATAGCGGCTGAACGGCGCAATCTGGTAGTCGAACGATGGCCCGATCACGCCCTGCAGCGCTAGCACTCCGAAATAGTTCTGCTCGAACTGGTTCTCGCGCACCTTCGCAGACGGATAATTGGTCACGCCGGCCAGCTGATAGACCGGCGTCTGGTCGGGATTGGCCGGAATCTGGAAGTGATTTATCGCGGTCCCGGTCGTAAGGCTCAGCCGCGTCGTGGGATTCAGAAAGTAGCTGAAATAGCCGAAACCCGCGCCTTGATTCGACGTGTCATGGATTGCGGTCGGGCCCGGCGTCGGCGGCTCCACTCCGCGATCGGTTCCGAGATACTGCCCGGTCACGAAATAGCTGAATCTGTTCTTCGAGCCGCCGAATTCGAAGCTCGGCTCCGTAGTTCCGCGCTGTCCGCCGTAAAATTCGACATCGCCGATGTTATCGAGCAATCCGTCCTTGGTCTTGATATCGACGATTCCAGCAGTGCGCAGGCCGTACTGCGCGGGAAGCGCGCCGGTTAGAAGACTGATATCGCGAGCAAATCGCGGAGTGAGCACCTGGCCGAATCCGGTGACGCCCTCAGGTAGCAGCACTCCATTGATGCGATATTGAAGGTTGGCATGATCGCCACGCACGTGAAGCTGACCGTAGGAATCCTGCACGACGCCGGGCGCTTGCAGCAGTACCTGGTTGAGCGGAGTGTTGTTGCCCTGCGGCAGAGACTGGATCGCTTTCTCGTTAAAGGTGTAGGAGCTCCCTCCGGTCGTCGGAGAAAGGCCGTTGCGCGCCTTATTCAGACGCTCGGCGACAACGGGAAGGCTGAGTTCGGACTCAGACTCCATACCGATCTCGATCGGCTTCTCCTGTGCTCCCGCGGTCACCATCCGAGTCGCAGTCTTGAATCCCTCTTTGGTCAGAACCAGCCCATACACACCGTGCTGCGGAGCGCTGATGACAAACTCTCCGTTTTCTCCGGATGTGGCGGCGCCAACCTGTTTGTCGCTGCGGTTTTTGAGCACAACCGAAACGCCTTGAACCGGATGTCCGACGGCGTCCTTGATGACACCTCGGATCTCGATCAATTTTCCCGCACGGCTCTCAGCCACCATTAATGGATTCACAACGCCCGCCACGCAAAGCATCGCGAGGGCCGCTGCCTTCGCAACGAATTTCGACATCTGAAACCTCCCGTCATCTGACACTCCGCGCGTCGATACGCGCGAATTTTCGACGCGATAAGCGCGGTCACGCGCACATCACGTCCAGCCATATTCAGAAAATGAAAAGGGAAAGTGTCAGACGGTCGCGGGAGGCGCCCGGCCAAGGACCCGATATCGGAACTCGCGGGCGAACGTTACCAGTTCGGCTCGAGCGGTTGCGGAACAAACGAACTCAAGATGTGCATACGACGGAGCGAAGGAAACTGCCGACGTCGCATGCGAATGATGCAAACAGATGGGACAAGGATCGGCGGCGCTTGCCTCGGCCCTGGTCGCCGACGTACTGAGGGGTCGTGTCGAGTGGTAATGGCTTATCGACGCGAACTGGACGGCAACGAAAATCGCGAGCGCGAACGCGGACACCATCCGCGCGAAACGACCACTTCCATGTGTTTGCCCGGCGAGCACGGACCTAGATTATGCCTTCGGCCTTGAGCGACTCAAGATCGCTCGCACGAAGCCCCAGCATGTCGCCGTACACTTCCGAATTATGTTGCCCAAGCAGCGGAGCGCTTTTCACTTCGACCGGAGAATCTTCGAGCCGCACCGGGCATCCCGGCATCGTGAACTCGCCGCGTTGCGGATGGTTTATCGTCACGACCATCCCGCGCTCGCGCATGTGAGGATTGTTGAGCAGCTCGACGCTGTCCAAAACTGCGCCGCACGGGACGCCCGCCTCGCCGAGGATCTTCATCACTTCATGCTTGCTGCGCTGCATCGTCCAGGCGGTGATTTCCTCGGTGAGCGCATCGACGTTCTGCGAGCGCGAGCGCGCGTCTTTGAAGCGATCGTCGAGCGCGAGATCCGGCTTGCCCATCGCTTTGCACAGGCTCTCGAACATTTCAGGGCTGGTGCACAGGATGTAACAAAAATCGTTCGGACCGCCGGGAGCGCACTTGAAGATGTCGCCGGGCGCGCTGATCCGAT
>DASPQU010000032.1:0-4145 GCA_035624805.1 Binataceae bacterium (SeqCode)
CCCAGTTCACGATTGCGCCCATCGGCTCGACGACGGAGATTCCGCGACGCAACGCTTCGGTCGTCACCGTAAGCTCGTGCATTGCACGAGCGTACAATCCAACGTGAAGATCGCTCGTGATAAAGCGCATCGCGCCGCCGCGTCGCGCGAGCCTTACGAACAGTTCCGGTGCGCCCTCGACCTTGAGCCGAAATCCTCCCGCGCGATTTCCCGCTCCCGATTGCTCGCGCCAAAGAGAGTTGACATGCGCGACGATCGTCGTCGCGGAAGCCATCAGATCGTCGCGCAGGCGTACATCGCTATGATCGATACGAAACGCTGTGAATCCGCCGCTCGAAACAGGCATGACGATCGGCAACTCGGCCTGTCGGACTATCCGCCGCTGACCGACATTCGCGGCTCGGATACGGAAGTCCTATCGGGAGTATGGGTGAGCAGCGTCAATGCGATCAGCATCACGATCGAGGAAGCAAAGTGCGTCGAGTAGAACAGCGCTATCCGATTCGGCTCGTTACCCATGACCCAGTTGAGCGCAATCGACCCGAGGAACAGTATCCATACCGCCCGCGGCGGTTCGAAACCGGGCTTGCGATCGATCCACAACACGGACAGCATCGCCATGTTCGGAACCAGCAGCGCCGCGTAATAGCTTTTCCACGAAACCGGCGCGAGCGAGGGCATCACGCAAAACAGCGCGACCAGCGGCAGTCGTCCCGGCGCGAGAACACCGCCGTCGAGCCCGCGATCGCGCCAATACCACGCGCAAATCCCCGCGATCAGTGCAATCTCGACGGCAAGGCCCATGTAGAAGCCGAGGTGCGGATCGGCCTGCGTGTCCGAGAACAGCCGCTCGAACGCCGAGCTCGCCGACTGATTCGTGAGCATCAGCTGATATCGTCCCGTCATCGACGAAACGACGTGTACATATGCGATGGTCTCGCTGATCGTGCGCGTGGGACCAAGTATCACGACAGGAGCGGCGAGTATCGCGACGCCGAAGACGGCTGTCCATGCAAGCGCGCCCCATCGACGCTCAAGCGCGATAAACAGCGCCGCGAGAATCGCGAACGGTTTAATCAGGATCGCGGCGGCGAGCGCCAGTCCCGACAGCCGCGTGCGGCGACCTTCTTCGGCGAAAATTATCGACCAGACGACAAGCGCCAGCACGGGAAGATTCGCCTGCCCGTGCTCGATGTTGTTGTTGACGAGACGCGAGCACGCGAGCAGCGGAAGAATCAGGATCGCCGGGGTCGCGACGTACTCGCGTCCAAAGAGCATCACGATCGCGCCGGCGAGAAACGCGACAAGCGCGACCGCATTGACGATTAGCCACGCGAGCTGCGCAAGCTTGATCGGCAGCATCGCCAGCGGCGCGAAAAAAATCGCGAAAAGCGGCGCATAGAGAAAATGATTCGAATCGGCGAGACGGTAGACGGGTTCGCCGCCGAGAATCCTGCTTCCCGCCTCATAATAGATCTTGAAATCGCCTTGCACGCGCAGGACGGCGGCGACGGCGAGCGCGCCGAGATAGACGGCGATAATCAGCCAAGCCCATCGCGTCGCTTCGGGATCGAGCAACGCACCAACGAATCGAGGCCGTTCACTCACGCAACGGCGCAGCCTCTTCGATAAGCATCACCGGGATGTCTTCGCGAATCGGATAGACGAGCTTGCAGTTTTCGCACACCAGTCCGTCCTGCGCCTGGTTCAGATGAATGTCTTTCTTGCATTTCGGACAGGCCAGAACATCCAGAAGCTCCTTGCTCAAAACCATCGCGAGTCTCCTCCGCAGGCTGTCGATAAATCACAGCCTGCTCCCCCTCTCTTATCTCCCCCGCGAAAAAGCGGGAGAGAAGATTGCGGAAAGAAACCAGCTCTCACGCAGGGTGTTGAAGCGATGCCTGCCATTAAGTCGCTCATGTTCAGTTCCTCAACACCCTGCCAGGGTCACGCCTGCGCCGCGTTTGGGATCGCTTCGCCGCCGCCGATTACGATTTCGTCGAGGATCGCGGCGTCGCCGGGCGACATCGTGACTTCAAGGCGCAAAGCGTATAGCGAATCGCGCGCGAACGGAAATCGTTCGAGCTTCACCAGATCCTTTTCGGTCGTGATGATGAGAGCGTCGTCGCGCGCGGCAGTCACGATCTCGTGCCAATCGTCGGAGCTGTATTGATAATGGTCCGGATACTCGAGAACGCCGACCAGATCCGCGTCGAGTTCGTGAAGCATCGCGTAGAATCCGCGCGGATCTGCGAGCCCGCTCAGCGCGACGACGCGCCGCCCCGCGATTCCGTGCGCGCTCTCGACCCACCTTCCCTTTTCGACGTGAACCAGAGCGCGCGGCCTGATCGTCGCGTTGAGCACCGGAGTTTTTTGTGACTTTTCTGAGCCGGCGTCCGCAACCTGCCGGCCGCCGCCCGCAACGGTACCCGAAACCAGGATGATCGCGTCCGCACGCCTGAGAGCACGTCCCGATTCGCGCATCGGCCCCGCGGGCAGAAGCCATCCGTTGCCGAGGCCGCGCTCGCGATTGATCAGTACCAGATCGACATCGCGCTTGAGCCGGATATGCTGGAACGCATCGTCGAGGATGACGATATCCGGATTCGCGGCCTCCTTGAGCAGACGGATACCATCGATTCGCCGCTTGGCGATCGCGACCGGTCCGCTGAACGACTTCGCCATCATGATAGGCTCGTCGCCCGACTCTTCCGGCGTCATCATAATTTCGCGTCCGTCCGAGACCATCGCAGCGCGCGCTCGATTCGTCCCGGCGAATCCGCGGCTGACGATGCCAACGCGCAGCCCTCGCGCGGCGAGGCGATTGGCGAGAAACAGCGTGAAGGGGGTCTTGCCGTTGCCGCCCACGGTAAGATTTCCGACACTCACCGTGCGCACGTCGGTTCCCTTGCGCATCGCGCGCCAGAAGAGCGAGCGCGCACCGAGGCCGACGCGGTACGCCATCGCGAGCGGGATCGTACCCATCCAAAGAGGCCACAGACGAAGCGGAAGATCGGGTTGCCACAGGCGCTCGATTTTCGGGCGCTCCCGCGCTGGAGTGCGGCGATTCATGGTCTATGCGGCATCGATGAGGTTGTGGAGGTGTTCGAGGCTTGCCCTGACGCCGCCCGATTTCTGCTCGACGCATTTGCGGGCGTTGCTTGCGGCACGCGATCGCGCGACATCGTTGCTGAGCCAATCCTCGGCGCGCTCGGCAAGTTGCGCGGAATCGTGAACGACACGCGCCGCACCCGCCTGAACGAGAAGATTCGTCATCTCGCGCTGGTTCTCGTGATGCGGCCCAATCAGGACCGGAATTCCGGCGGCTGCCGGCTCAGCGGGATTCTGGCCCCCACGTTCCGAATCGAGGCTACCGCCCACGAACGCGATTGTGCCGCATCTGTAGAATGCGGCCAGTTCGCCCATCGTATCGAGAATCAGGATGTCGGCGCGCGGATTGATCGGATCGTCAGATGCGCGAGTGAAAGAGAATCCGGAATTGGCGACGCTTCGCTCGACATCGGGAGCACGTACGAGATGGCGCGGCGCGAGCGCAAGCGCGAGATTGGAAAATCTCTCGCGCAACCGGCGATACGCATCGAGCAGTATCTCGTCTTCGCCGGGCGCGGTAGACCCCGCGATCAGCACTGGCCTGCGCTCTGCGAATTTCACCAGTTCGGAACGAATCGGCATCTCGGACGCGGCGTCCGGATCGAACTTGGTGTTTCCCGTCACATGCAGACGCTCGGGGGCGACGCCAAGAGAAGCAAAACGAGCGCCATCCTCGTTCGTTTGCGCCATCACGAGGTCCGCGCATCGCAGCGCAGGCGAGAACAACTTGCCCAGCCGCGAGTATCGACCGGCGGAGCGCTCGGACATCCGACCGTTGATTATCGCGATCTTCGCGCCCGCACGGCGCGCCTCGAAAAAGAAATTCGGCCACAACTCGGTTTCGGTGATGATCACGAGATGGGGCCGGACGCTGTGGAGAAATCCGCGCACCAGCGCAGCGCAATCGAGCGGCGCGAGCATATGAGCGGCAGCATCTGGAATCCGACGCCGCGCGAGATCCAATCCGGCCGGCGTCATCGTCGTCATCACCACCCGCGCACGCGGGACGCTTCGCACCAGCCGCGCGACGATTC
>DASPQU010000033.1:0-2627 GCA_035624805.1 Binataceae bacterium (SeqCode)
GACGAAATCAACCGCACGCCTCCCAAGACGCAATCGGCGCTGCTCGAAGCCATGCAGGAATTGTCGTGCACGGTGCGCGGGAATCACTACAAGTTGCCGCTGCCGTTCTTTGTCCTGGCGACGCAAAATCCGATCGAGCTCGAAGGCACGTATCCGCTGCCGGAGGCCCAGCTTGATCGCTTTCTTTTCAACACGGTCCTCGACTATTTGAGCGCGGACGATGAAGTGAAAGTCGTCGATCTGACGACGACCACGCACATTCCTGAAGTCAAAGCGGTCACCAATGCCGAAGAGATCCTCGATTTTCAGAAGCTCGTCCGGATGGTGCCCGTTGCCGAATCGCTCGCGCAGTATGTCGTGAACTTGGTGCGCGCCACGCGGCCAAAGAACGCCGAGGCGCCGGACTTCGTGAAGAAATACGTGAATTATGGAGCGAGCGTTCGCGCAGCGCAGTTCATTGTCCTGGCAGCCAAAGCCCGCGCGCTTTCCCGCAGCCGCTATCACGTCACGACCGAAGATATCGTCGCGCTCACTCTGCCGGTGCTTCGCCACCGCATCTTGCTCAACTTCCACGCTGAATCCGACCGCATCGACGCGGACGAAATCCTGCGGAGACTCATCGAACGCGTACCTACTCTGAAGGGGGCCTGATCGTGCAACGCTTTCTCGATCCGTCGGTGCTGGCCGAGATTTCAAATCTCGATCTCATCGCCCGCACGGTTGTCGATGGATTCGTCGCCGGACTTCACCGCTCCCCGGATTTTGGCTTCAGCCAAGAATTCGCGGAGTACCGCGCCTATTCGCCCGGCGACGATCTGCGCCATGTGGACTGGAACGTCTTCGCCCGCACCGAGCGCGCGTATCTGAAGAGGTATCGCGGCGAAACCAACAGTCTGCTCACGGTCCTGCTCGATGCGAGCAATTCGATGAAGTACACCTCGCACCGCGTAACCAAGATGGACTATGCGCGATATGTCGCTGCGTCGCTGTTCTATCTCGCGATTCACAATCAGCGCGATGCCGCCGGGCTGATCGTCTTCGACGACGAAGTCCGCAACTATATTCGCCCGTCGACGCGGCAAGGGCAGGTCAGCCGCTTGCTGCATGGGCTTGAGCTTGCTGAGCCAGGAGCGCGGACCGATTTCGCCAAGCCGATGAACCATTTTCAGGAGTTCCTGCGCCGCCGCGGGCTCGTTCTGGTGATTTCGGATTTCTTCGAGGTGCCCGAGCGAATCATCCGGACGATCGAGCCGCTGCGATTCCACGGAAACGAAGTCGTGCTGTTTCACGTGCTCGATCCGCGCGAGATCCGCCCCGATCTCGATAAGCCCGTGATTCTGGTCGACCTTGAAACGCGCGACCACATCGAAGTCACGCCCGAATACGCTCGCGACACCTACCGGACAAAAATCGAAGCGCACATCGCGGCGTTGCGCGACGCGGCGCGTGGCGCGGGAATGGATTACTGCCTGCTCGTTACCGACCGCCCGCTCGACGACGCTTTGAGGGAGTACCTGACCATCCGGCAGAGGAGGAACTAATGGGATTTCTCGCTCCCTGGTTCCTGGCAGGCGCTGCGCTAGTCGGATTGCCGCTCTACCTTCACCTGCTGCGTCGGCACACGACCGAGCCGCATCCGTTCAGCTCGCTGATGTTTTTCGAGCGGCGCACGCAGAGCTCGATCCGGCATCGCAGGCTTCGCTATCTTCTGCTGCTTTCGCTGCGGATGGCTGTCCTGCTGCTGTTCGCAGTCGCCTTCGCAAGCCCCTACATCAAGGAACGGACCGTCGCGGCATCGAGCGACAAGCAGATGCTTGTCGTCGTCGACGATTCTTTCAGCATGCGCGCGGGCACGCGACTGGCCGATGCCAAACGCGAAGCGCTTGCCGCGCTCGATTCACGCGGCCAAGCCGAACGCGCGCAGGTGGCAGTGCTTGGCTCAAAACTGCAGCTTCTGACGCAGCCGATCGAGGACCCGGCGCAGCTCCGCGCGGCGGTCGATAGCATCGCGCCTAGAGATTCCCGCTCCAATTTCGGAGAGCTGGCGCGTGCGGTCCGCTCGCTTGCGGAAAGCACGCACTCGCGCATCGAACTTCATTTTTCAAGCGACATGCAGAAATCGTCGATGCCCGCGAGTTTTTCGGAACTGGCGCTGCCTTCGAGCGTGACGCTCGTTCTTCAGTCCGTCGCCGGAAGCACGCAGCCGAATTGGGCGGTTGAAAGCGTGAAGGCTCCGGGGCGTGTTTCGGACCCCAAAAAGGCGCGCGTCGACGCGGTCATTGCGGGTTATTCGACGCCTGCCGCGACGCGCACGGTTTCGCTGATCGTCAACGGCAAGAAGGTTGCGAGCCAGAATGTCGCCGTGCCGGCCGGGGGACGCGCGAACGTAGAATTCCAGTCGCTTGACGTTCCCTACGGCTTCAGCCGATGCGAAGTCCGAATCGACTCGGCCGACGTTCTGCCCGCCGATGACTCATATCTTTTTTCTGTCGAACGATCCGACCCCTTTCCCGTTCTCTTTGTGCATGAATCGAGCGACACACGGTCGCCGGTATATTTCGGATCAGCGCTCGGTTCGGCGGCGGAATCGTCGTTCACATTCGAATCGCTGACCGTGGATCGCGCAG
>DASPQU010000034.1:0-4557 GCA_035624805.1 Binataceae bacterium (SeqCode)
CGTTTTCTGCTGACGCATCTGTCCGATCCGGTAGATACGGTCTCGAAATGGAGCTTGCAGCTTCGTCCGGGCGGTCTCCTGATGATGGAGGAAACGGAGAGCATCGAGACCCGCAATCCAACGTTCGCGCGCTATCTGGAGATCGTCGCAGCGATGCTCGCGGCGCAGTCGAACACGCTATACGCGGGCAGGATGCTGGCGGTCCTGGGGGATCGCGTCGGGCTTGGAATCGTGCGCAATCATTCAAATCGCTTGAAGGTGAGCAACGCTGATGCCGCCGGAATGTTCGCGATGAACATGGACGCAGTCGCGCGCAACGAATTCGTTCGCGCGAAATTTTCTGCGGCTGAGATCGCCGAGCTGAGAACGTCGCTTGACGACCTGGCGCGAGACCGTACCTCTCGATCGGATATCGAATGGACGTTGCGCCAGACGGCGCTCGCAGCTCGTCGCTGACTACTCTTCAGCGATCTTGAGCCGTCCGTCGCGGATCGCGCGCAGGAACGCTTTGTAGTCTCGCTCGGTTTGGTCTGCGTAGGCGACCGAGAACTCGACGATTGCGTCATCGAATTCGTGGCTCGAACCCATGTAACCCGACAGGAGTGCAGCGTCGCCCGATCTCGCATGCGCTCGCGCGAGACCCTGTCCGCAAATCCGGGCGTACATTCTGAATAAGTCGGGGTCCGCACCTTCGAGCATGATCTTTATTTTCATGTCACGTAGCTGACGCACGTAAAAGTCGCGACCAACGAGCTTGCCGTGCGAGTACCCGAGGAAAATGTCGCTCGCCGCCTGCATCAGGCGGCGCCCGGCCACCACTCGCTGACCATGATTGGGGTAGGGGCTTTTTCCGGTGTAAGGTTCGAGCACTGAAGCGCGCGCTTCCTTGACTTGCAAAAACAGGGCGTCTTCGTCTGACGCGGTGAACAGCGCCACCATGCACATCATTCCGACGCTGCCAACACCGACGACCTTTATGGCTACGTCGCGGTATTGAAAGCGGTCGAATAGCACCCGGGTATGCTCGGGAAGAGAATTTCGATATTCCGCAATCGCCCGCTCCAGCGATCCGGTGTATTCCGCTCGCTTTTGGACTGAGGGGATATGGTAAATCAAAGGCGGATTGTCTTTGATCCGTGCTTTTGCGCGGGTTCCTTCGACCAGTTTCGGAAAGATATGCTCAGCGGTTGCTTCCTCACGGGCGCGTTCGACTCTTTTCTGAACCCGCTCGCGAAATTCCTCGCTTGGGGCTTCCTTAAGAAATCGCGCAACGTCGATCTTGTCGTACCAGACATCGAGGACCGGCATCTCCGAGTATTCCGCCATCTGCTCGCGGTACGCCTGCGATACAGAAAATGCGGCGCGCTGAGAATCGCGCTCGCGAAGCCGGATATGCCGTCCGGCCACGACGAAACTGGTTGCCAGCCTCTTTAGGTCCCATTCCCACGGCGCCTGGGCGGTTTCGTCGAAGTCGTGGATGTCGAAAATTTGAACCCTTTCCGGTGTTGCGAAGCCGCCGAAGTTCAACAGATGGCAATCGCCGCATATCTGGATATTCACGCCGGTGCTTGGCGTTCGCCCCAAGTCGGCCGCCATTATCGCCGCCGAACCGCGCAGAAATCCGAAAGCCGATTGTGCCATCCGAGCGTGACGAATCGGAAGCAGTTCGGGCAATCGCCCCTCTTCGGATTCGATCGTGATATCGACGGGGTCCCGCCGATCCTTGGGCGCCTTCCAAAGCGCTTGATCTCGCCGTGACACGACGTCCCGCAGCTTGCGCCCCGCCTCACGTCGTTCCGAGCTCGAGGGTTGTTCTTTTCTATGATCTACCGGTCTGACGACTTCCAATTGACGCGCTTTCATCTCAAATCGTTCGCTTCACGACAGTTGGTCTGTTCCGTTAGATATACCGCAACCGAAATCGATGAAGGAAAGCTTCTATGCGAGGTTGCCAGCGCCGAGCACAAATCGAACGCAGGAGTCCGGTCTTCGATCGGCTTTTCGGCTAATGCGTTTTTCCCGCCAGGGATCTAATCGCGCTCGCGATGTCGTCGCTTAGGCTTGCGAGAGCGCGGCTGTGCGCGGCGGCGAGCGCATCGAAGCTGTCATCTTTGACGGATTCGCGTGTGCTCGTCCGGCCGGATCGCGTTTCCCCATCGACGGTTCTGCGCACTGTCCATACAGATTCGACCAGCGCGTAATTCCCGCGACTCGATTCAAATCGCTCGACGTTGACCGTCACCCAATAGTCAGCTCTGAAGTTTGCCAGCGGAGTAGTCGTAACATCCGGGGACCCGAGTTGGACGGAGAGATCGCCGGCGATCGTCCGCGCGACAATATCATCGAGCGGCGCGTCCCACCGATTGAACTCGTCCACCTTGACCTGGTTGTTCGCGACGCGGACCACAAACTCAGGACGATCGACCGAGGCCGGCATCGTGATCGGTCCGACCATCACCTTTGCGGGCAGCACCGGCGCACCAACGGGACTTGCCGTCGGATCGAGCGTGTAGAAATGCGAGACGGGCGATGTGCCGCATCCGCCGACCGCGATAATCAGGCACACCACAGAAACCAGTGATGCGATGCGTCGGGTCGTCATTTCGACTCTTCCTTCTTGCCGCGCAACAACGCTTCGGGATGCCGTTCGAGGTAATCCGCCAGTACTCGCACCGATCTCGCCGCTCGGCCTACTTCGTTCAGGGTCTTGTCGAATTTTTCGCGCTGGACGGAATTCGGCTCGAGGACAGTATTGGCGTTGTTTATCGTGTCGCGCGCGCTAACCAGCGTCAGGTCGAGATCGCCGAGAACCTTTTGCAGATTGTTTGCGATTTGGACGAGCGGCAGCTCGTCAAATTTCTTGACGATGTCGCCGACGCGTTTTTCGGTCGCTTCGACTTCTCCGGGAATGGTGGGAAGCCGAGCCGGATTTTGCGACCAGTCGACTTTGGTTCGCGGCGCATCGGGGAAAAAATCGAACGCAACGTATATCGCTCCGGTCAATAAATTGCCCGTGCGCAGTTGAGCGCGAACACCGTTGGCAACCAGAGCGTCGATGAATTTCCTGCGCATCTCCTCTATGTTCATGCCTGCATGGCCTTCGACAATCTTCACTCCAAGCCGCTGCGCGTCGAGCTTGATGGTCACGGGCGTCGAAAACTTGAGTGTTCTGGCATCCACCTCTGCGCGAATCTCGGAGACTTCGCCTACATTGATGCCCCGCAGCTCGACCGGCGCGCCGGGCGATAGACCTCGCACTGATTCGTTGAAAACCAGTTCATAGGTCTGCGGATTCCTCGGCGGCGGCTCGAAAGCTTCCATCCGGCTGCCAAATAATGTGAACATGCTGTCGGCTTCCGCCGGCGGCAGGACAGGGCCGGAGGGCGACGTTTCGAAAGCGATTCCGCCGATCAGGACGGAAAGAAGCGATTCGGTCTGCACCTTGAGACCATTGGCGGTGAGCTGCATATCGATGCCGCTTGCACGCCAAAAGCGTGTCGCAGGATTGACATACTGATCATACGGCGCTTTCACGAATATCTTGAGTTCGAAGGTCTGCCCGTCTTTGCCGAGATCGTAGGATCCAACCTCTCCAACTTGCAGATGCCGGAAGAAAACAGGAGTTCCGTAATCGAGCGAGCCCAGATCCGCAGTCCTCAGGATAAAAAAGCGTCCCGGCTCGTCGCTTGTGACAACCGGAGGAGTTTCGAGAGCAATGAAGTTCCGCTTGGGCTCTTTCGATTCGCCGATCTGCATCGCGATGAAGGCGCCTGAAATCAGCGTACCCAGTCCAGTCACATTCGCGCCTGAGATTCGAGGTCGCACGGCCCAAAACTGAGTGTCCTGCACCAGGAAGTCTTCGGTCTTGGGCGCCATCTGCGCCTGGGCGATCACGCGGCGATGGTCTTCCGACAGTCGCAGGCTCGTAATCGTCCCGACCTCGACGCCCTTGTAGCGAATCTTCGTCTTGCC
Organism: Binataceae bacterium (SeqCode); assembly: GCA_035624805.1. Lineage (GTDB taxonomy): Bacteria > Desulfobacterota > Binatia > Binatales > Binataceae > DASPQU01. Next base: position 3,973 of record DASPQU010000034.1, read on the forward strand.
GGCTTCGAGCCCTTCGGCCGAGTGGAACATGATCGAGAGTTTGGGTCCCTCGCTCATGATTCGTGTGACCGCCACCCATGCTCCTATCACTGCGGAAATGATCGGCACGAGCCAAACGAGCGAAATTCGACGTCGCTTGCGCGCGACCACCTTCGATTCCGGCGCACTCAAAGGCGTACGCTCGTCAGGCATAACTTACCTCGGTCAAATTGGCAGCGTCCCAGATCAATCGGGAGTCGAACGATTCCACCGCCATCATTGTCAGAACCACAACTGCCGCGAAGAAGAACAAACCCGGACCGGGTTCGATCGACATCAACGGCTGAAATTGGATGAGCGCCGCCGTGAATGTATCGACGAACACGTCCACCATCGACCAGCGACCAACGAATTCGACCGTCCGGTATAGGCTCAAGCGCTGTCGCGTGTTGCGCGGAGATCGCGACTGGATGGTGATCAGGAGATAGGCGAGCGTTATGATTTTTGCGCTGGGAATCATGATGCTCGCAAAAAGAACGATTAGTGAAAGCGGCCATCCCGTCGGCGACCATAACAGGATGACGCCCTGCAAGATGGTGTCCGATT
>DASPQU010000035.1:0-6292 GCA_035624805.1 Binataceae bacterium (SeqCode)
GCATCGACAATCGATCGCGTCGAGAAATACGAGATGGCGCCGGGAGCCGCTGTCCTCTATCTCGGAATGAAGCGCGACCTTGCCGCAGAGGGCCATCCGAGAACCAACTACTGGATTTTTTCCGGCTACGATTATGAAGCCGCTTACGATGCGATCGCGCGCGGCGAGTTTGCCGATCCTGTGCCGTTCGGGTTCATTTCGATCGCCTCGGTTAAAGACCCGACCAACTCGCGTCTCGCTCCAACCGGCATCAGCAACGTTCAGGTGATGGGAATGGCGCCATCAAGTCCTGAGGCGTGGGGAGTATCGCTCCAAGAATTCCACTCCGGCGATTACAGCCGCAGCGAGGTTTACGCGATGAAAAAGCGCAGGTTCGCTGACGCGATGCTCACGGTCGCGGAGCGGGTGTTCCCTGAGATTCGCAGCCAGATCGTGTACCAGGAGGTCGCGACTCCGCTGACGCACACGCGATTCACCGGATCGTCGAACGGGACCTCGTACGGAATTGCGGCGACGCCCGCGCAGTTCATGAGGCATCGCCCGGGCGCGAAGACGGAAATCAAGGGACTTTTTCTTTGCGGCGCGAGCATGCGCTCGGGACACGGAATCGTCGGTGTCGCAGCATCGGGGATGATAGCAGCCGGCGAAATCCTGGGGCGAAAGCTGATCTAATTTTCGCCAAAGAGCGAATTCCTCTCTCTGGTCCCGGAGAGGCTCGGCAAAGCACATCGCGCCGGCCGGAGCATTACGCCAAGCGCCGGCGGGGGGTTAGCTAAAACAGCCGTTTCTGGCCGTGCTTGAACCCGCCCTGCTCGCCGATATTCCCGGATTTCTCGCGATCCTGATCGCTCTCGGGTTCGCGTTCGCGGCTGCGTTCGCGATCACGACCGCGCTCGCGCCGGGTGTCGCGTCCGCCACGCTCGCGCCGCGTCTCCGCAGGAACGATCTCGACTGATCGGAGAAAGCCCTCGCCCTCCGATCGGGTCGTCACCATCGGATCATCCTTAAGCGCAAGATGGATAATCCTGCGGTCCTTGGGCGGCATGGGATCGAGCTGCACGACCGCGTGCTCGCGCTTGGCCCGCTCGCCCATCGATAGAGCCATCCGATGCAGTTGCTGGCGGCGGCGAGCGCGATAGGATTCCGTGTCGATCTGAATGGTGAGCGGCTCCTCGATACGTCGCGCGACGATGCGATTGACGAGGTACTCTAACGCGTCGAGGGTCTGACCGTGGCGTCCGATCAGAAGGCCGGAGCCGTCCCCCTTTATCTCAAGCTCGATCGCTTCCGGGTCGCCCTTGAGTCGGCGCACCTCGCCCTTCTCTCCCATCAGCTCGAGGATCCGGGCGAGCACGGTTGAAGCCTCGCGTACCTGTTCCTCGATATTTGCGGGATGGCGATCCGCGCCCTCTGCTTCGGATTCGGCCTGCGCTGCGAAGGGCTCTTCCGGTTCGATCATTGGTTCGCGCGGCGCCTCGGCACTCTGTCGATCTCGCGAGCGACGCCGTCCCGATTCCCGCTCACGCGGTTTTTCCCGATCGCGTGGACGCTCTTCGCGGGGACGTTCCTCGCGTCGAGGCGCAGGCTGCTCGGCGCGCGCCTCTTCGGCGGGCGCCGCTTCGGAGACCGGCTCGCGACGCGGCCGAGGCTCCGGCGTTCGCGTCGCAGGCGAAGGCGCCGTCCGCGCAGCGGCCGGTGCTGGAGGCGGCGCGGCGACTCCACTTTGCGCCTCGAGCGGAGGACGCCGCGTGACGCGGACTTTCGCCTGCCGGGTGCCGATTCCCAACACGCCCGTGCGAGGCGTCGCCAGAACTTCGATTATGACGTCGTCTTCGGCAGCGCCGAGCTGTTCGAGCGCTTCCTTGATAGCGTCCTGGACGTTTGCTCCGGAAACTTCGATCGAATCAGTAGTGCTCATGATGCGGGTGCGTTTTTGAATTCACGGTTAAGGACGAACTGCTGGATTACTCCGAGCACGTTCGACGAAAAATAGTACAGCGACAGTCCCGCCGGAAAATTCACCAGCATGACCGTGAAAATGATCGGCGTGAGCATCATCATCTTCTGCTGGTTCGGGTCCGGCGAAGTAGGCGACATCCACTGCTGAACGTAGGTGCTGAGTCCCATCAGCAGAACCAGCACTGGAATTCCCTGGCAATGCATGAACGGAAGCTGCGGAATCCACGAGACGGGAAGACAATCAGGCGCGGAGAGATCCTTGATCCAGAAAATGAACCCCGAATGCCGGAGATCCACGGCGTTGAGCAGCGCCTCATAAAGTCCGATAAACACCGGAAGCTGAATCGCGGTGGGCGCGCATCCACCGAGCGGACTCACGTGGTTGCGCTTGTAAAGATCCATCATCTCGCGATTTAACTTGTCGGGATCGTCCTTGAACTGCGCGCGCAGCCGCTCTACCTGCGGCTGAAGCCGCTGCATCTTGAGCATCGAGCGCTGCGCCTTGATCGACATCGGCAGCGTCAGTATCCGGATGAAGATCGTCAGCAGAATAATGTCCCATCCCCAGTTCGGCGCCACGCGATTGAAGAGCTTGAGCGCGCGAAGCAGAGGCAAGGCGATAAATCCGGCCCATCCGAAGTCGATCGCTTTGTTCAGGCTCGGATTCACGCCCTCGAGGATTTTGAGTTCCTTCGGCCCCATATAGACGTCGGTCTTGAGGCTCGAAGCGCCGGAGAAAAGCAGGCGCGCGCTGGCTTCCTGCCCGAAGATTTCCGTCTGAAGCGTGCCCGTCGTGGGAGCGACCGGCAAAAACGCGCCGAGGAAATATCGATCGCCGAACCCGGCGTAGGTGATCGTCCCGGACGAAGGCTCGACGCCCTTGCGCAGCGCCTTCTCTGCTGCCGTGATGACCTTGTTCTGAACGTCGGCCTGAAGCTCGGGAATATCGTAATAGCCTTCTCGCTGGCCGAGCGGTTCGGTGTACGAGACTCCGATCGCCTCGAGCGGCTTCGGCGCGGTCGCCGCTGCGATCATCGTGAACGTGTACTTGTCACCGGAGAGGATGAAAGTCTTGGTGATTTCCAGGCCGTCCGACGCGTGCGCTTTGAAGCTAAGCGTAGATTGATCCGAGCCCGAGAGCGTGACTTTTGCCGGCGTGTCAATCGTGTAATCGAGCTCGTGATCGTCGGCCATCATGCTGTCGGTCTTGATTACGAGTCCGAGCGGAAGCCGGCCTTCCTTCGACGGCTGCACCAGCTGATACAAGGGGCTGTTCGCCGCCGATGTCTGCCGATAGTTCTTGAGCGCGAAACCGGCAAGGCGCGCCCCGCGCGTGGTGAACGTCGCTCGAAAGAGATCGCTATCCACTTCGATCAGGCGTTCGGCCGCCACCACTCCTTTGGCGCCTTCGAGAGCGCCTGCTCCGGTGGCTGCGGTCGATGGCGCTGCGGGCGCTGCCGCGGCGAAACTCGGCGCTGATGCCGGCGACGCGCCGATAGCGCCGGGTGTCGGCTGCGCCCCGGCCTGCTGACCCGGCGGCGGATACATCCGCTTCAGCACCAGTTCCTGGTAGGCGAAAACAAGACCGATCGACAGGATCACCGCGATTAGAATTCTGCTGGTATCCAAATGCCGACCTTCCTATGGGTGTGCGTGCGCGCTCGTCTGGCGATCGCGCGCGACGGGATCGTAGCCATGGCCGCCGAGAGGATTACATCGCGCGAGCCTCATAGCGGCTTTCGCGCTGCCACGAACCACACCGAATCTTTCGATCGCTTCGACAGCGTATTCAGAGCACGTCGGGGTGAAGCGGCATCGCGGACCGAGAAGCGCAACTATCATCGGCGAGACGGCGACCCGATAGGCGCGAATCGCGAGCACGAACACTCGCCGCGGAATTTCCGCTATACGATCGGGCTTGCCCTCAGGGTTCATCGTCGTGAATTCAAACGGCGCGATGCGAGTTCGATCGCGGATACGAGTTCGGCGCGCGTCGCGGCGAAGTCTATCTCACCGGCGCCCGTGAGCGCGATCACTACCATCGAAGTTTGCTCGGGCAACATGGCTTTTAGACCGCGCCGGAAGCACTCCCTTATGCGTCGTTTGATCCTGTTGCGCACGACAGCGCCGCCGACTTTGCGCGAGACCGTGACACCGAGCGCCTGTCGCGTCTCGTCCAGCCGTCCGAGGTAGATAACGAAGTGGCCGGATTCAGCTCGCGCGCCCTTGCGTTGCAGCAATCGAAATTGGGCCGGGCGCCGGAGCTTATCACGCGCGGAGAAGCTCTGTGACGTGCGCGACGGCTCTATCCCGGCTGCTTGGGCGGGATGGTTGTGGCGAGGCGATGGCGTCCCTTGGCGCGCCGGCGCTTGAGTACGTTGCGGCCGCCCGGCGTCGCCATCCGAGCCATAAAGCCATGGGTGCGTTTCCGACGTCGATTGTGGGGCTGGTAGGTCCTTTTCATCGTTTTTGACCAAAGATACAGGGTCCCTTGGGGACCCGAAGAAATTCTTATGGATTTATCCGGGCTAACGCCCGAACTCGCGATCGAACCATACTGCGGCCCGGGGAGCAAGTGATTTTTTCGTGATTCGATGGCGCTTATTCGCGCCGAAACGCGTCATCACGGACGGCGGGGAAAAGCAGCTGTTTCTAATCCAGCCTCCCGGATTCTGAACGGAATACGCGCTTTGACCTCGATCGAAGCCCACCCGATAACGCCCGGCCCTCGATGACGTGATAGAATCCGTCCGCGCGAACGTGAACGAGCGAATTATCGTGATTAAGGGGGCGCGCGCGCCCCACGACGAGGCGAACTTCCACATCAAGTACGCCGAATTGCTGAATCCCGCCCAACTGGAGGCGGTGAAGCATCGCGAGGGACCGCTGCTGGTCGTCGCCGGCGCCGGATCGGGCAAGACTCGCACGCTCATTTATCGTCTTGCGCGGCTGATCGAAAGCGGCGTCCCACCCGGAGCGATTCTACTGCTGACGTTCACGCGTCGCGCAGCGCAGGAGATGCTGCATCGCGCGGAGCAACTCGTGGGAGAGCGGACGAGAGCTGTCGCCGGCGGAACGTTTCATTCCTTTGCGAACCTTGCACTTCGCCGATGGGGCGAGCCCATCGGCATAAAACCGAATTTCACGATTCTCGACCGCGCCGATATGGAGGATGTGCTCAACCTCATCCGGGCCCGGATGGGTCTGGGATCGCGCGAGCGTCGTTTTCCGAAGAAAGGCACACTGGCCGAAGCGATCAGCATGGCGCGCAACAAGCGCCGCCCTCTCGCCGACGAAATCGAAGCTGATTTTCCGCATCTGCTCGAGCACGCGGAGGAGATCATCGCGCTTGCGAAAAAGTACGAATCGTACAAGCGCGAGCGCGGACTGCTCGACTACGATGACCTGCTCGATCGCCTCGTCGAACTGTTGAGCAATCACGAGAGCGTGCGCCAGCGGCTTTCGGCGACCTATCGCTACATCATGATCGACGAGTATCAGGATACCAACGCAGTCCAGGCTGAGATTGTGCGATTGCTCGCCTCGGCGCATCGCAACGTGATGGCGGTCGGCGACGATGCGCAGTCGATCTATTCATTTCGCGGCGCGAATTTCCGCAACATCATGGATTTCCCCAAGCTCTTCGAGGGCGCCAAGATCGTCAAGCTCGAAGAGAACTACCGCTCGATACAAGGAATCCTCGATGTGGCCAACGAGGTCATCTCGCGCGCCGCGGACAAGTACACCAAGATTCTCTATACCAAGCGTCGGGGCGAGGTTCGTCCCATCCTGGTCCGCGCGGCAGACGAGCACATGCAGTCGCGATTCGTCGCCCAGCGCATCCTGGAGCTTCGCGAAGACGGCGTCGAACTCGGCGAGATCGCGGTTCTGTTTCGGTCGAGCTTTCACTCGTTCGATCTCGAACTCGAACTGCAGCGCCGCGACATCCCGTTCATCAAACGCGGCGGATTCAAATTTATCGAGACGGCGCACGTCAAGGACGTTCTCGCCCATCTGCGCGTGATCGCGAATCCCGCCGACGCGGTCTCATGGCTGCGCGTGCTGACTCTAATCAAGGGCGTCGGGAATCGCACTGCCGAGCGAATGGTCGAGATGCTAACGAGCGCTGACGAACCGGAAAAAGCGATGTTGGCGTCGGGCGCTCTGGCGATCGCACGCGGCGCATCGCAGGACAGCTTCGCGCATCTGGCGCGAATGATGACGGCGCTGCGCGCCGAGGGCCAGCGTCCGGCAGAGCGGGTCGCGGCGGTAATCGAGTATTACCTACCCACCATGCGAGACGCGTATCCCGACGATTATCCCAAGCGCGAGC
>DASPQU010000036.1:0-2967 GCA_035624805.1 Binataceae bacterium (SeqCode)
TCTTTGCCGGTGCCCGATTCGCCCTCGATTAGGACGGTAGCTTTGTAAGGGCCCAGGCGCGCGATGGTGCGAATCACCTTGCGCATCGCAGGCGACGCCACCACCATCCCTCCGACCCGCTCCGCGCCGTTCCACAATTCCTCGAGACTTATGAAATCGGTATCCGAGTCGTCCTCCAGCATCCCGTGCGTCGAGGACACCGACGAGACGGCCGCCGAGGACGCCAAAATGTCCAGCTCCCTGAGTGCCATTTTTCCCCCTCCCCAGTTCCTGGAGCGCTTACTAGCAAGCTGTAGGCAATCTTTATCTACAACTTGTAGCGTTGTCCTAGTTAGGCTTCTTTTCTGCATTATGTCAAGGGGGACGTAGCGATTCTGAAACAACGCGCGGATTGCGCGTGTGCCACTTTTGGCCGATGCATTTGCTGCCCCCCCGGAGCTCATGCAAGGGCCGAATATACACGATCCAGGCTTCCGATTCGATGCAATCGCCTACTTTTTTGTGCTTTTTCGTCCATGAGCAATCGCGCAACACTGATATTTCGACGTGTTGCAATGTGACAAAATTCGACGTTCTGTAGCGAAATTGCTGCATTAGCGACCTATGATGCGATTTCGCAACATTTTTTTGAGCCGTTACAGCGTGGACGACCACGACTTCCAAACGGGCCGACAGACTGTAACAATCGGGTTCCCCGAAACCGCATCGTGAGCCGTTAGCTCAGGGGGTAGAGCATCTGACTTTTAATCAGAGGGTCCCGGGTTCGACTCCCGGACGGCTCACCACATCAGGTATTTCGCGCGCTTGCTCCATAGATCTCCAACGGTCGAGGAGGGAGAGAGCCCATGGATTCGATGAAAGTGCTCGAAAACAATCCGATACCGCTGGCGCAAACGATGGGGATCCGGTTCATAAGTGCGGCGCCGGAGCGCGTCGAGGCGGAACTCACCGTGCGTCCGGATTTGTGCACCAATCCCGCCGTCTTGCATGGCGGCGCGATCATGGCTTTCGCCGACACGCTGGGCGCATGCGCGACATTCCTCAATTTGTCGGCGGGGACGGGAACCACGACGATAGAATCGAAGACGAATTTCTTCGCACCGGCACCGGTCGGAAGCACGATCAAGGGAGAGTGCACTGCGCTTCATCGCGGACGTCGCACGATGGTATGGCAGACGCGCGTCACCAACGTCGACGGTCGTCTGCTCGCGTTGGTGACACAGACCCAGATGGTGCTCGAGTCGCGCTAGCGATCGTTCGGGATATTTTATGGTCTGCGGGGGCGTGCAATAATCGCGCAGTCCCTTGGGGTGGCAGAAGGGGATTTTCCCGTGAAACTTCGAGTCGAGGACATAACGGCCGAGGCGAAGGAACTGGCGTTCGCCGAGCCGCAGGCGGATGTTAATCGCGTTTTGGACGAGGCTCCTGCGCACGAGTTCCATCTGTGCCGTCCGATCGGCGTCAGGCTTTCGTACTATCGCGCCGGGATGGAACTTTTTTTCGAGGGCGAACTCGACGCGCCCATCGCGGCAGTGTGCGCTCGATGTGCCGAGGAGTTTACATCTGATATCCGCCGCCGCTTCCGATTCGTGCTCGCCCCGCGCGCGCTGGGCGCAGATAAAACGTCTGATCTGGGCGAGGAAGACCTGGAATTTTCAACGTATGAAGGCGAGGGGATTGATTTAACTCCTCTGATTCGCGAGCAATTGCTGCTCGCTTTGCCGACCCGCCCGCTATGCAGCGATAGTTGCCGCGGGTTGTGTCCGCGATGCGGTGCGAACCTCAACAACGCTCAATGCAAATGCGCTGCTGAGACGGGAGATCCGCGCCTCGCTCCGCTCAAAGGGCTAAGGGAACGCCTCAGCTCGTAAGTTTCAAAACAAAGGACGTATCGATCGATGCAAGCACCAAAACGCCGAACCTCCAGCTCCAAGCGCAACAAGCGCCGGGCCCACGACGCGCTCACGCCCGTGAATGCGGGCAAATGTTCGCAATGCGGCGAACCCGTGATGCCTCATCGCGTATGCCGCCATTGCGGTACCTATCGCGGACGCCAACTGGCTGAAATTTCCGAATAGCCACGGTCAGGAGTACGCCGTGAGAATCGCGCTGGACGCGATGGGCGGCGATTTGGCGCCCAAAGCGGCGGTCGAAGGAGCCGTCCTTGCCGCTCGCGACTTCAATATCGAGGTCGTGCTCGTCGGGGTGCGCGAAACCGTCGAGGCAGAGCTTCGCGAGCACGACACGAGAGATTTGAAGATTCGCGTCGAGCATGCTCCCGAGGTCGTTACGATGGACGACTCGCCGCTGGAATCCGTCCTCGGCAAGCCGCATTCGTCGATTCATGTCGGTTTCGATCTCGTCAAGCGCGGCGACGCTCATGGATTCGTGAGTGCGGGAAATTCGGGCGCGATGATGGCGGCGGCGATGGCGATTCTCGGCAATCTGCCGCATATCGAGCGCCCCGCGATCGCGTCGCTCGTCCCGACCACGGAAGGTCTTGCGCTCCTGATCGATGCGGGCGCAAATACCGAGGTCAAATCGGAAAACCTCGTGCAGTTCGCCGTGATGGGCAGTGTATACGGCCGCCGCGTGCGCGAACTCGCGCGACCTCGCGTGGGGATTCTTTCCAACGGCGAGGAGCCTTCCAAGGGCACTGATCTCACGCGCGCCGCAGCTGCTCGGTTATCCGAGATGTCCGCGTACGTGAATTACATCGGCTACGTCGAGGGCCGCGATATCAACGGCGGCAAGGTCGACGTTGTCGTCACCGACGGATTCACGGGCAACGTCGCGCTCAAGACGATGGAGGGCTTCGCGTCCTTCATGCTCGGCAATCTGCGCGAGCTTCTCTCGAACAAGTGGCGTGGTCGGCTCGCTTACCTGCTCCTGCGCAAATCGCTCTCGAAAATGCGCGAGCGGCTCGATCCCCAGGAATACGGCGGCGCTCCGCTGCTCGGGGTCAAC
>DASPQU010000037.1:0-3145 GCA_035624805.1 Binataceae bacterium (SeqCode)
AGCCTTGCGCCTTGTAGGCTTTGTCCGCTGCCGAAAGCGCGCGGCCGCGTGCGATCTCCATCCCCATCGAGCCTAGGATGTCCTCGAGCGCGTTCAGCACCAGCATCACATTCTCGCGCCGCGATCCCTCGCCCATGATGCCGATTCGCCAGACTTTGCCCTTGAACGGACCGAGGCCCGCACCGATCTCGATGTTGAAAACCCTGAGCATCCGATCGCGCACTTTCGCGTCATCGATGCCTGTAGGGACCTTGACCGCAGCAAGCTCCGGCAGCCGGAATCCTTCCTGCGCGGCCATCTCAAGGCCCATCGCGACGAGACCCGCCTCCAGCGCCAGCGCGTTCGCGCTATGCCGTTTGAATCGCGCTTCGAGTCCTTCCTCGTCGATGATCCGCAGCGCCTCATACAGGGCGTAATTCATCGTGATCGGCGCGGTGTGATGGTAAAGGCGATCGGGGCCCCAGTAGTGCTCGATCAATGCCACATCAAAATACCACGAGCGGCACTTGGTCTTGCGTTTGTGGATCGCATCGATCGCGCGCTGGCTGAATGTGACGGGAGAAAGTCCCGGAGGTGCGCCGATTCCTTTCTGGGTGCAGCTATAACACGCATCTATCTGCCACTTGTCGATTTCGACCGGAATGCATCCGAGCGAGGTGACCGCGTCGACGACGAACAGCGCTCCCGCCTGGTGCGTCAGTTCGGAAATCTCTTCAAGCGGCTGATGGATTCCGGTTGACGTTTCGGCATGAACGATTGCGACGAGCTTGGGATTTTTCGCAGCTTTGAGCGCATTCGCGATCTGGCCCGGCTCTATTATCTTCCCCCATTGCGCATCGACCTTGTGCACGACCGCGCCGAGACGCTCTGCGGTATCGACGAGTCGCGCGCCGAAAGCACCCGCCACGCCGACGACGATCTCGTCGCCGTCCTCGATGAGGTTCGCCATCACGGCTTCCATCCCGGCTGAGCCGGTGCCGGAAACCGGAAAAGTGATTTCGTTCTTGGTGCGGAAGACAAGACGCAGCAGCTTCTTGATTTCCTCCATCACGTTGACGAAATCCGGATCGAGATGCCCCAGCACGGGCGACAGCATCGCCTTCATCACGCGCGGATGGACGTTGGAGGGCCCGGGGCCGAGCAGGATGCGCGCGGGCGGTTTAAGTTCTGCGAATGAGCTGGCCAATTGCGATCCCCTTAAATCAAAATGCGCCGCCGACCCTTATCGGAACAGGCGGTGAAATTTCGGATGCCGTCATTATCGCGATTCCGGCCGCTTCTTAAAACCCGGGGATGCTTGCGCGATTGCGGTTCGAACCATGCTACAGTCGCGGCAGGTGGACCCTGAACTGAAAATGAACGCCCCGCTGGATGCCGGATTGATTCGCGACATCGATCGCATCATGCGCGGCGAGGGCATCGTATCGAGCCCGAGCGAGCTTCGCGTTTACGAATGCGACGGATGGACGATCGAAAAGAGCGCTCCGCGGCTGCTCGTCATGCCGCGAACCACCGAGCAGCTCGTCGCAATCCTGCGCGCGCTCTATGTCCGCAAGATCCCGTTTGTGCCGCGCGGCGCAGGGACGGGACTCTCAGGAGGAGCGCTCGCGATCGGGGCGCCCGTGATGATCTGCACGTCGCGGATGAATCGAATTCTCGCGATCGACATCGCGAATCGCCGCGTCGAGGTGCAGAGCGGCGTCGTCAACCTGCACGTCACCAATGCGGTCAAGAGTGCGGGGTTTTTCTATGCGCCCGATCCTTCATCGCAGATGGCGTGCACGATCGGCGGCAATATCGCGGAAAATTCCGGCGGCCCTCACACGCTCAAATACGGCGTGACCACAAATCACGTTCTGGGACTTCAACTCGCGCTGCCTCATGGCGAGCTGGTAGATATCGGCGGCCCGACCGAAGAACTGTGCGGCTACGATCTGACCGGAGCCGTCGTCGGAGCAGAGGGAACGTGCGGAATCGTGACCAAGGCGACGCTTCGCCTGGTGCGCGAGCCGGATAGCCATCGCACGATGCTGGCGATCTTTGCGGACGTCGAAAGCGCGACACGCGCGGTTTCAACGATCATCGCATCGGGGGTGATTCCGGGCGCGATCGAGATGATGGATAAGCTCATCATGCGCGCAGTCGAGGCCGCTTTTCACGTCGGGTTTCCCGATGACGCCGGGGCGGTCTTGATCGTCGAGCTCGACGGCCTCGCGGCCGGGCTGGACGAGCGTGCTGCTGCAGTTGACTCGATGATGCGAAGTGACGGCGCGCGCGAGGTGAAGCTCGCGCGTGACGAAGCCGAGCGCGCACTGCTCTGGAAGGCGCGCAAGCGCGCATTCGGCGCTGTCGGGCGGCTTGCGCCGAACTACGCGACTCACGACGGCGTCGTGCCGCGTACGCGATTGCCCGAGATTCTGCGCCTGATCAATCGAGCGAGTGAAAAGCACAATCTCGCGATCGGAAACGTCTTCCACGCAGGCGACGGCAACATTCATCCGATCATCCTCTACGACGAGCGCGATCCCGACCAGGTGCACCGTGCGATCGAGGCCGGTCGCGAGATCCTGCGCGGATGCGTCGAAATGGGCGGCAGCCTGACAGGAGAGCACGGAATCGGCCTCGAAAAGATGGGCGAGATGCCGCTGTTGTTCACGCCTGACGATCTCATCGTGATGTCCGAGCTGCGCCGCGTCTTCGATCCGCTCGAACGCTCGAATCCGAACAAGGTGATTCCGCGTCCCGGCGGATGTGTCGAAGTCTCGACCCCTCATCGCCAGGCGGCAGCCTGAATCCTCCGATGTCGGAATTGGCCGTTCCATCCGCGTACCCGGATCTGACGCAGGCCGCTTCGCAAATCGTCGGAAGGGATCATGTACGTGCGCCGCGAGAGAGCGAGGCCGGCGCCGCGACTTTGATCGCGGAGCCTGTGTCCGCCGAACAAATCAGCACCCTCGTCCGTATGTGCGAGAACGATCACGTCACGCTCGCTCCGATGGGCGCCGCACGCACTCTATCGCTGATTCTACGCAAGCCGGTCGTCCTCGGAATTTCGCTGGCGCGTATGAATCGGATAATAGCGCACGAGCCGGCCGACATGACCGTCACGGTCGAAGCCGGAATTACGCTCGGCGAATTGAATCGT
>DASPQU010000038.1:0-2322 GCA_035624805.1 Binataceae bacterium (SeqCode)
GCGCGACGGACTCGGCTACGTCGAATGCGACCTCGAGGAACGAAATCAGAACAACGAACTCTGCGCGCCCGGATGGGCGCGCGTCCAGTTGCCGCGTCGCACGTGATTACGGCGGCTATCTCCCTTGCCCTCGATCACGCCCGCATGCAAGTTTCCTGGCGTATATCGAAAGGAGAATTTGCGATGGCGACGAAAATCACCGGCGGATGCTTGTGCGGAGCCGTGCGATACGAGTGCGCGGCCGAGCCTCTGATGGCTGTGAACTGCTACTGTCGCGATTGTCAGCATGCGACCGGCGCTGCGATGGCGCCCGTCCTGCTCCTGCCCAAGGCTGCGTTCAAAGTGACGAAGGGGGAATTCAAACACTACGAGGTCACCGCGGCGAGCGGCAACAAGGTGAGCCGCGGATTCTGCGCGAATTGCGGCGCGCCGGTTCTGTCTGTTCTCAGCGGCTATCCCGATATGGTTGCGGTCAAAGCCGCGAGCCTCGACGATCCCGCGATATTCAAACCCACGATGAATTGCTGGGTTTCGAGCGCTCCGCCGTGGGCGCCCATCGCTAGGGAATTGCCTACCTACCCGCGCGAGCCCCAGCTTTGACCCGATTGCGTGCCTGACGCGCTCTTCCTGCAAGCTTGGCTTCGATGCAGGATGACAGCAGTTGCGTCAGGTTCGGGCAAAAGTCGCGCCGAGCCGGACGACAGGCGGAGGTTTTACAAATGTCGGACGGAAATGGCGTCGGCAACGCATTCACACTCAGTCGCGAACAGCAGGAGATCCTCGATCAGGCGGATAAATTCGCCCGCCGCGAGCTCGCTCCCCTGCAGGAGCGAATGGACAACGAGGAATGGTGGCCGCCCGAGGTCATGCCGAAGCTGGCAAGCGCGGGCTACCTGGGGATCACGGTGCCGACGGAATACGGGGGCGCGGGAAGCGACGTCTTCACATCGGGTCTGGTTATCCAGGCGATGTCACGTTGGAATTCCGCGATCGCGATGTCGTACGGAGCTCACGACAATCTGTGCGTCAACAACATCTACCGAAACGGCAGCGAAGATATCCGCCGCCGCTACCTGCCGCGTTTGTGCGACGGTAGCGCGATCGGCGCGCTGGGCCTCACCGAACCCGGCGCCGGATCCGATGCGCTCGGCTCGATGGCGACGACGGCGCGACGCGTCGGGGATCAATACATCCTCAACGGCGGGAAGCTGTTCATCACCAACGGACCTATCGCCGACATCCTTCTCATCTACGCCAAGACGGATAAAGCAAAAGGCGCGCACGGCATTTCGGCATTCGTCGTCGAGAAGGACTTCCCCGGTTTTCGCGTCGCTCAGAAGCTCGACAAGATGGGCTTTCGCGGTAGCGCGACGGGAGAACTGGTCTTCGAGGATTGTCAGGTTCCCGCAGCAAACCTCGTCGGAGAGGAGAACAAGGGCGTCGCGGTCGTGATGAGCGGCCTCGATCTCGAACGCGGCGTCGTCTCGCTGATCTCGCTCGGCATGGCCGAGCGCGCATTCGATCTCGCCCTGGACTACGCGAAAACCCGACGCCAGTTCGGCAAAGCGATCGGCGAGTTCCAGATGATTCAGGCGAAGCTCGCTGATATGTACACCACCGTCGAGACGATGCGCACGTTTTGCTATCGCACGCTTGCCGCATGCAACACGATGGAGATCGGCGGAGGCGGACGCGGCGAGATTCACAAACTTGCAGCCGCCGCGATCCTGTATGCTGCCGAAGCATGCTCGCGTGTCGTAACCGACGCGGTTCAGATCCATGGCGGGATGGGTTTCATGCGCGAAACCGAGGTGAATCGCATCTATCGCGGGTGCAAGTTGATGGAGATCGGGGCGGGCACGACGGAAGTGCGCAAGATAATCATCGCTGGCGAGTTGATGCGCGCGTAATCGCGCGAAAATATCGGTCGCTTACTGGGACCTCAAAATCAGGAGAAAACATAGATGGGACGCAAGGTATACGTGGTCGGCGTCGGCATGACCAAGTTTGAAAAGCCGGGTTCGCGCGCGTGGGACTACCCGGACATGGCGAAAGAGTCCGGCTCGAAGGCCCTTCAAGACGCGGGCATTCCGTACGATACCGTCGAGCAGGCGGTGGTCGGCTACTGCTACGGAGAATCGACGTGCGGCGAGCGCGCGCTTTACGGCTTGGGGATGACCGGAATTCCGATTTACAACGTCAACAACAACTGCTCGACGGGCTCGACTGCGCTGTTCATGGCCAAGCAGTTCGTCGAGGGTGGAATCTCGGACTGCGTGATGGCGCTCGGGTTCGAGAAGATGGAGAAAGGCTCGCTCGGCG
>DASPQU010000039.1:0-4133 GCA_035624805.1 Binataceae bacterium (SeqCode)
CGCCTGAAATGTCAACGGGCAGGACTTGGCCGTGATAGCTGTCGAGAAAGATCATCCCACCAGCCATCGCCGGTTGATCAAAGACCGGGTCCTTGTCGGGATCGAAAAGCTGCGGGCTGCGTTTGCGGCTGACCTCTTTACCCTTGTCGTTGATCGTCACGGTGAGCATCGCGCCGTCCGCGCAAATCGATGAGAAGCGACGATTCCCTCCAACCATCACCTGCGTGCATCCGGTAGTGTCTATCTCGCCGGCGAACTTGCGTGCCTTGAGATCGACCACACTGACCGAGGTCGCTGGCGTCATATTCGAAATCAGCAAAAATTTTCCGTCGGGAGTAATCGCAGTGACGTTGCGCTTGGAGACGATCAGCAAGCGCTTGGGCGGAATCGCGACTTCGCCCGTGACCTGAAGCGTATGCGCGTCGAAAATCGTGATGAAGTCGTTCCGATCGCCGCGCCATCCGCGCGAGTAAAACGTATCTGCTGTGTAGAGTTCCTTGTGATCGGGCGAGACTTCGAAGTTCGCGAAGTATCCGCCACTGACCTGCCCGAGCATCTTGTTCGTGGCGCCGTCGATGATCCAGACCTTGCTCGAAAGCACCGGAAACTGCACGTCCAGTACGTACACCCATTCGGGCGTGGGATCTCCGAGCCTGAGCGTGGTCATTTGATCGGCGGGAAGCTGAGCGGACGCGAGCTTCGGAACAACGAGGCCGGCGAACGCGCATACCAACACGAGGATGAGATTTCGGCGAAGGAGCTTGGTCATTTTTGCGATACCGCGCTTTGCGCGGGGTTATACGACGCCCGCGCGAAGGCGTCAAACGTTCGGGCGTAGACCTTTCCATGGCGCAGCAGAATGAGATCGCGCGCGCCGTGGGAGCTTTCCAGGACAGGCTCCAGATCGAGAGCCTCGCCCTTGTTTTTCGCCCAGACTTTGGCGGGGACGATTATATAGCCGGGCGGAGCATCCCCCAGCTTGCCCTTAAGTTCGGGCGCGTCGCGATCGAGATAAAAGAGCAGCGGCGCGATCTCCTCGGTGAATCCGTATGTGAACAGCGGCTCGTCGGGACCGACCACGCGCGTGATTTCCTCGGCAGCAGGCCGAAACGAATCGCCCCCGCACTCTCGGACCTCGTGATGCGGGATATAGAAGAAGTTGACGACTATCGGAATCGCGCAGAGCGCTGCGTATCCTCGAACGATGATCCGGCCTCCGATTCGAGATGATGCCCGCTTCACCATCCACGCAATCATCAGTGCAGACGCCGGCCACAGCGGGAGCAGATAGGACCTCCGTTTGTATGCGGCGATCGTGAAGAAGACAACGGTGACGATCCAGAAGATCGCCAACAGACGCATGCTGTCGAATTCGCGCCGCCTCCCGGGATCGAGGGCGGACTCGGCGGGCGCGGGACGCCCGGCGGTCATCGCGAGGAATACCGCGACGGGTGCGATCGTGCTGAGCGGGGCAGAATTGAACAGGAGCGGGACGACGTAATAGAAGGGCGACATCGTTCCCAGCGATCCGAAAAAGCGCCCGAAATTTTCGTCGCCGAGCTGCCGGTTCAAAAACCCGTAGCGTCCGCCGAAGTAACAGGCCAGATACCAGCTCGCCCCGGTCAGCACCGCGACGACGATAGCGCCGGGCGAGAGCCGGCGGAAAAACTCGCCGGTGCGGCGCTCGGAAATCACGAATATGCCCATAGCGGCGGCAGGCAGGATCGCGCCCACGGGACCCTTCGCCAGAACCGCGAGTCCGATCGCAAGCGCACACAGGTATTGCGCGTATTCCGAGCCGACGCTGCGTTCAGCCATCGCGCCGCCCACGGGATTTCGAACGATCCGCGCTGGCGCATCGAACCACCACAAGAACGCGAGCAGCGTAAGCGCCTCGAAAAACGCAAGCGTCATGTCGACGCGACCGTAGCGCGCCTGCGTGATGTATTGATACGACGCGGCGAGAGTCATGCCGGCCAGCGCGGCGCCGTCGAGTCCCAGCACTCCGTATGCGAAAATCATCACGACAATCGCGCCCGCGGTTCCATACAGGGCCGACGCGAGACGCAGATTGAACGCATCGACTTTGGTTATCCCAAGCACGCGATCGATTCCGGTTGCCGTCCAATGAAACAGGGGTGGCTTGTACATCGGCTGGGTTCCATTTTCGACCGGAAACATCAACCGTCCGCGCTCGACCATCTGCTGAACCGCGATCGCCTCAACGCCTTCGTCGCCGCCGCATACGTCGTGCGCGCCGAGTCGATACAACGAGAGCGCGAGGACGACCAGCGCTATCGCGATAATCGCGACGACCGCGTGCCTGAGGCTCGACGCGAGTGCGCGCGCGATGTTGCTCTCGTCCATTGCGCGACAGAGTTTAGCGGAGATCGAGGCGAAAGATGCTCAGGCGGCCGAGTCGCGACTTATCGTAGCCGCGCCATTTCATCCGGGAGACCTTGTCAGGACCGACTTTGCGGAATTTCAGTCGCCTAAAGAAGTTGGCAGCGCGCTCCTCGCTTGTGCATGCGAAGACATACTGCAAACGGCGTTCGCGCGCTTCGCGGATCGTCTCACGCACGAGTTCTCCGGCGACACCCTCGCCCTGGAAGCGAGTCAGCGTATATAGGCCGGTTATTTCGCCCGCGCGATCGCGTCGATACGGCTCAGTGAGCAGCGAGCAGATTCCCGCGAGATGTTCGTCGCCGATTCGATAGCCGAAGCACGACGGAAGGATGTTTGCGATCTGGTCGCCCGTGCGCGCGAGCAAAAATCCTTCGTCCTGGCCGCGCCGTATAAGAGCCTCGACCTCCTCGAAGTCGTCGATCGAGATCGGACGAGCCGAACCGTACCGGGTCTCCGTGAAGAGCGTTCCGAGACCCGTGAAGCTGAAAAGTTCTTCGTAAACGTAGCGCGGTTCGACGAGATTGACCGAACCGACGCCGTCCTTGAGCGCGTCGCGGGCGAGGCGAATGATCTTGCGGCGCAGTTTGGATCGCACGCGCGAGAGCGCGCGTCCGATTCGTTT
This sequence comes from Binataceae bacterium (SeqCode), assembly GCA_035624805.1. Taxonomy (GTDB): domain Bacteria; phylum Desulfobacterota; class Binatia; order Binatales; family Binataceae; genus DASPQU01. The sequence continues at coordinate 3,029 of DASPQU010000039.1, forward strand.
CGATTCGATGAACGACATCCGATCGCCATCGGGACCGGCGAGCCCGCCCGCGCGATCCATCAGGATGAGCTTGAACACCCGCAGTCGTGACGCGAGTTCCTGCGCAAAGACAGCCAGGTCTTCCGGGTCGTCGGTGCTGGTCGACGCGACTTCGATCAAGCCCGCCTTGAGTCCGCGCCAGATCTGCGCGACAGCAGCATCGGGAGGGTAGGGTCGGGTGCGCAGTCCCGCGGTGGGATTGAAGACGGGCGGGTCGTCCTTCGGGGCCATCCGGCCCATCCTGCGCGTCACACGATCGAGCGATCCGGGCGAAGCGATCACGATACATCGCGTCTGATTGCGTCGCAGTTCGCGCAACGTGCGGACGAGAGAATCGAGATCACTCATCCGCTGCCCGGCCGGCGGTATCAGCGCGAAGAGCAGGCTCTTTCCGTAGAACTCCTCGAGATAGAAGGTTTTCTCGCTGAAGAGCGGGCGCCCGCGCATCGAGACGCTCTCAGGCATGGGAGACAGCTTTCTCCGATTCCGAGGCGACGACGAGCGAGTGCGCCCGATTGGATTGCGGCGAGGTCAACCCAGTGCGGGCTTTTCCGCTATGGGAGCGATTGAGGCGAGAAAACTGGCTGATGGCGATCGCGACGACGCTATTTCCTTAAGCGTAGTCGCAGAGAAAACGTCCAGCAGCACGCGCTGGCCTTTTTCCCAAACGCGATACATCCGACAGCTCGGCTGCAGCGCGCAGGAGCTCGATCCGTCGGTGCATACGTTGAGTTGGATGGGGCCTTCGACGGCCTCGATAATGTCGCGGAAGGTGATGGTTTCGGCGTCGCGCGCGATTTGGTATCCGCCGCCCGGTCCGCGGCGTGCATTGACCAATCCGCGGCGCATCAGATCGCGGATGACCTTTTCCAGATAATACTTGGGAATATGCTCGTGGCGCGCGATTTCGGTTCCGCGCGCAACTCCGCCCGGCCGGTCCGCAAGATAAATCATGGCCCGCAACGCGTATTCAATCTTCCGCGGTATCTGCATCAAACTCATGATGAGCACCTTCGCCCGGCTGACATATCGCGGATCATCATCATGGCAGATTTGCCTGCTGCGC
>DASPQU010000040.1:0-3263 GCA_035624805.1 Binataceae bacterium (SeqCode)
AGATGACTCATCCATCCCAGGGAATCGGCGGTGAAGTTGAGTTGCAGCGGCGGCAGATGCGCACCGCGCACGATGAGCGTTATCCCGCACCATACAATCATCGTCACGGCCATCACGGTCGTGATTCCCATGATCCACAGCGCCTTGCCGCTCGACTCCTCGATTCCCAGTATGTTCTCGTGCCAGAAATAGAGCGTCGCCGCGATCGCCACCGCCGCCGCAGTGAAATCCGGTGGAAATTGGAATCCGAGATGGATTACTTTGAACAGTTCGTTGACAAGGCCGACGATGTACTGCCCGGCGGAAACGCCGCTGGTCGGACCGGTCAGGACGTAGTCGAACATCAGGGCGGATACCGACAGCTTGGCGAGCATCGGCCCCATAGCTTCCTTGACGACGCGGTAGACGCCGCCGCGCGTGAACATCGAGCACGATTCGACGTACACGGCGCGGACCGCATACGAAAAGAGCATCACGGCGAGGATGAAATACGGGGCTGATTTTCCGCAGGCCTGCTCGACGATGCCGCCTATATAATAGGCAGTGGACGCGAGATCGCACAGAACGATAGCGGCGGCCCGCCAGAACGAGATGAAGACCAGCATCCCGGTGGTGACTACGATCGCTTTGGTCTGCTTGCCAAAAGCAGGGGTTGGACGAGGCGGAACCGGTTCAGCCGCTCGGGCATGAACTTCGTTTCGTAATAACAATCAGCGGAGTCTCCATTCACCAAGGATGGTTGAAAATTGAAAGGCGTCCTCACTGCAAAATTCAGTCCCTTAGGAACCAGCTGGCGTATTGCGGATGATGTTATCGGTTTAATGCTGAATGCACCATGCGTTCTGCAATTTAATGCTGTATTTTGCATTATTCCACGCGGTCACATTTACGAGAGGTTTTCGCCTCTACAACACTAAGAACGACGTTGACTAAGAACTCAGACATCAGCGGAAAAGGGTTGATCGATGGCTAAGATAGCGATTGCAATGGCGGCGCTGCCGGATATGCCGCCCCAGACAATGGTCGATGTAACAAAGATGGCCGAGGACAGCGGCCTCGCAGGGGTGTTCATTACCGAGGCGGGCAACGACTCGCTCGCTTACTCGCTCGCGCTCGGGATGCGGACCTCGCGAATTACTCTTGGCACCGCGATCACCAACATCTATCTGCGCCATCCTGCGCTTCTGGCGAACGAGGCTGCCGCCGTTCAGGAGTTCACGGGCGGACGCTTCATCCTGGGGCTCGGAGCCGGACATCGCGAGATGAACTCGACGCTGGGTATCGACATGGGCGAACCGATGGCGAAGATGCGCGAGGTAGTCGGTTTGCTGCGAAAGGCGCTCGACGGCGGACGCACCGGCCCGCGCGTGACGAAGAAGCTGCCGATTTATCTGGCGGGGGTTTCGAAGCCGATGGTGAAGATGGCGGGTGAAATCGGCGACGGCGTGATTTTCAACTTTTTCCCGCCAGCACGCGTGAAGCAGGCATTGAGCGAACTGGCGGATGGCGCGCGCTCGGCGGGACGCGAACCTTCGTCGCTCGATTCGGCGCTGTTTGCGACCGCCTTTATATCGGACGATCTGGAAGCTGCGCGGCGTCCTGCGCGCAAGCTGCTCTCACGATATGGAGCGCTGCGCTTTTACGGCAATATGCTCGCGCGTTCGGGATTCAAGACCGAAATCGAAGGCATCCGCGCCGCAGGACGCGATGAAGCGGCGGCGATGAAGGCGGTAAGCGACGCGATGATCGATTCGTCGCTGCTGGTCGGCCCTGAATCGCGCATCCGCGAGCGCCTGGCGGAGCTGACCTCACCGGGAATCGGCACCGCGATCGTGTTCACGAATCCGGTCAACGAGGATCGATTGAGCGCGACCAAGCGAACGATCCGCGCGCTGAAAGCTTAGCGAGGCTCTCTCGTTAGTCATGCTGAGCGAAGCGAGATTCTTTCGAGCCCTTCAGCTTCGCTCAGGACAGGCTTCGTCGAAGGATAAACGCGAAGCGATGGGTTTGCAGCGAGCCGCGCGACAGCGGAGCGCGCGAAACTCTCTGAAATAAATTGCTTCGCTTCTATCTTTCGACTCCGCGCGCAACGCGCTCCGCTCAAGATGACGAGAAAGAAGAGGCGTTACGCCGGGGCGGCGGAGAGGTGCTTGAAAAACGTCATGATGCGGTTGTAGTTCACGCCCTGGTCGCCGATGCCGTCGCGCGATTTTGACCGCATCTCAACGAGGCTTGCGCCGCCCTCGCCTGGACGGACCTGGATTACGAAATCGTCCTGAAAACGAAACAGCGCCGACGTCGCGACGCCTTCGATCGTTCGCGTGCCCGGCTCGTCCATCGTGATTTGCCAGTTCGGCATCGATTTCGCCGCCGCTTCGACGACTTTGAAAGCGGCCTCCGGGCTCGCCGCCATCTTGAATGGCGTCACGTCTCCATAGCCGCTGCGCTGCTTATCGGCGTACTTCTTGGCGTTGTAGGTCATGTCGCGCTTCTGATTTTGCGGCAGCTTCGTCGCATTCGTGAATTCGGGCGGCTGGTCGATATTCGTTGTTATGTCGTTAATCGCCGGATATTTCCTGGCGCCAAGCACGATAACGAGCGCCGGCAGAATAATCAGTAAACCCAGGACAAGGCCGACGATCGCCCGCGGACGCCCGAGCGCGCGATCGGGTCTGCGCGTCGTGAACACACCAATAACGCCAAGAATCAGCGCGAAAAGCGCGATCAGGAGTCCGAGCGCAAACACCTGGAATCCCATGAACGGCGCAAACCATCCGATGTGCGCGCCAACGATCCCCGCACCCACGGCGGAAAGGGCGAGCAGCCCGTCAAGGAAGGCAATCCACGCTGGAATCATAGTGTCTCCCCTCTCGGCGCGAAGAGTCGCGTCCGCCCAGACCTGTATTTCTTTATCCCGCGAACGACGAATTGCGGAAGCACAAAAAGAAAGCGCCCCGCCGCGACCGATTCATCGATACCCGCGAGCCATCGCTCGATATCCGCTTCCGCGACGTTATGCGAATCGCGTGCATAGCGTGAGAAGCTCGCCTTAAGCATCGGGAGCGAACGTCCCACGGTGTCGGCCCCTGCGAGGATATCCACCTTCACATCGTCAAGATTTGCACCGCGAAACAGTCCGTGAAGCCGGCGTCCGATGCGGGGCTCATGCAGCGCGATCGATTTGGCGGCGGTCAAGATCCGATCGTTGAGCTCGCGATTTTTCTCGCCGGTTTCGAGCGCGATCATCTCCCAGTCGCTGTCAG
>DASPQU010000041.1:0-5026 GCA_035624805.1 Binataceae bacterium (SeqCode)
GAACGCCCGCCGATCCGCAGTTCTTCCTCGAAACTGCGGAACGATTGGAGAAGAAAACCGGCGGCATCGATCTGGGATTCGGATGGAGCGTCCGCGATGCGCTCCGACTCGATCGCGAAGAACTGCTCGACGCATGGCGCGAACTCGCTCCGCTGTATCGTATCCTGAGGTCCGTGGTCTAAGAAACGCCTGCACGATGGCTTCAGGACCCCCTTCCTTACCTTCCCCCGCAACTAAATGCGGGGGCAGGAATGGAGAAACGGCTTCCCCGGCAACAAAGCGGTGCCGAGAATACAGAACAGCTTTCGACGTTCACGCCAGTGAAAACGCAAAACATAGTCGTACTTGGGGCAGGAGCGTGGGGAACCGCGCTCGCCGTGATGCTCACCCGCAGCGGCTATCGCGTGACCTTATGCGCGCGGCGCGAAAAAGCTGCGCGCGAGATCACCGGTGCTCGCGAGAATCGAGCGCATCTGCGCGATGTCACCCTCCCGGCGCAGCTTGCAGTGACGGCCTCGTGGACGACGGCAGTCGCCGACGCGCAAATCGTCGTGATGGCGATTCCGTCGCGGTTCGCGCGCGACTCGATGGTTCCCGTCGCCTCCGCAATTCCGCGCGGGGCGCTACTCGTCAGCGCAACCAAGGGAATAGAGGCGGATTCGCTGAAAACGATGACCACGATGCTCGCCGAGCTTGTCCCGTCGGCGCGCGCTTATGCCGCCCTTTCCGGCCCCGGTTTCGCCGCCGAGGTGGCGCGCCGACTTCCGGTAGCGCTGGTTGCGGCCTCGTCGAACGCCGAAGCCGCACGCGAGGTTCAGCAGACTTTCGCGTCGCCCTCGATGCGCATTTACACGAGCACCGATCCGACGGGAGTCGAACTGTGCGGCGCGGCCAAGAACGTGATCGCGATCGCGGCCGGAATGAGCGACGGCCTCGCTCTCGGTTCCAGCGCGCGCGCCGCAGTCGTCACACGCGCAGTCGCCGAAATCGCGCGGCTGATTCAAGCGGCAGGTGGACGGCGCGAAACCGTGATGGGACTCGCGGGGCTCGGCGATATCGTCCTGACGTGCACGGGAGACCTGTCGCGAAATCGCAGTTACGGACTCGCCTTCGCACGAGGCGAACGCGACAAAATCGAGCTTGCATCGGGCGGCGTCGCGGAGGGCGTGTCGAATGCGAAATCGATCCGCGAACTGGCGCGGCGCCACCGAGTCGAGATGCCGATCGTCGAAGCGGTATGCCGCACTCTCTATGAAGGCGAGCCTCCACAGGCTATGGTGGATGGATTGCTCAGCCGGGCGTTGAAGTCAGAGTTTTAATCGCGCCCAGAAATCTCGGAAAAACGATGGGAAGCAAAGGAACCTGTAAAGCAAAGGACTGCAATCGCGAGGTCATAGCCAAGGGCTATTGCCGCAAACATTATCGGCTCTGGCAGGCGGGCGAGATGCCCAAGGCGCGCTACAAGATCTGCACTTTTGAAAAGTGCCGCAAGGCGCGGTTCAAGACCAGCAGCCTCTGCGAAGAGCATTGGAACGCGGCGCGCAAGACCAAAGCCGCCGAACCGGCAGCTGCTCCAGCGGCGCCGCCCGCGGCATAAGTCGTTCATCCGGACGAAGCCCCGAGCCACGGCGCATCAAGAGGCGCCGTTGCTTTTCGCACCGCAGGAATCGCATTTCAAATGGCAAATCTCGTCGTTGCAGGCGCCAGCGGCCGAATGGGCCGGATGCTCATCCAGCTGATCGCGAACGATCCTGCGCATCGATTGGCGGGCGCAATCGAGGCTCGCGGCGTTTCCGCCGTAGGCTCGGATGCCGGAGACGTCGCCGGCGTGGGTCGTCGCCTGAATGTCAAGATCACTGACGATTACGCCGCAGTCGCACGTCCCGATACCGTAACCCTGGATTTCACCAACGCCGAAGCCTCGCTTAAGCATCTCGAAACTGCAGCGGCGGCGGGCGCAGCAATCGTGATCGGCTCGACGGGATTCACTCCCGAGATGGAGAAGCGGGCGAGTGACCTGGCCTCGCGCACGCGCACCGTTATGGCGCCCAACATGAGTATCGGCGTCAACGTTCTGATGCGTATCGTTGCCGAAGTCGCTGCGATTCTTCCCGACTTCGACGCAGAAGTGCTCGAGATTCACCATCGCACGAAAGTCGACGCGCCGAGCGGAACAGCGCTCGGTCTTGCGCGCGCGATCGCAAAAGCTCGCAGCCAGGATTTCGCCGAGAAGGCTATCTACGGACGCCAGGGAATCACGGGCGTGCGACCGCAGGGGCAGATCGCCGTGCTGACGATGCGCGCAGGCGACGCGGTCGGCGATCACACGGTCGTGTTCGGCGGACAGGCCGAGAGGCTCGAGCTAATCCATCGCTCGCAAAGCCGCGAATCCCTGGCGCGAGGCGCTATCCGCGCTGCCGCGTGGCTCGAGTCGCAGAAGCCCGGCCTTTACACGATGCGCGACGTGCTCGGCCTCTGAGGATCGATCGTTACCGCGCTCACGCGTGCGGCGCGTGAGAATGCTCGTCGGGAACTTCTCCGTCGCTTTCGAGCGCCGCCCATCGTTCCTCAAGTCGCGTCAGCAGCCCGCGATGGCCTCTGAGGAAGTAGGCAATCATAGCCGCGAGCGCGCCCAGGTTTCCCACGACGATTTTCCACCACCCGAGAGCCTCGGGCAGTGAGGAATCGGCCAGCGTTACGAGACCGAAGAAGAACACCTCCGCTATAACGAAGACCGCCATCATCCCAAGAACAAACAACGGTTCAGTCTCCGCTTGCGCCATCAGCACAGCGGCCGCAATTCCGACTGCGGCAAACAGGAAGAAATGCAGCACTGTATATCCGGCGACGAGCGAGAGCGAAACTGCGGCGCTGTCCAGATTGCCGACACCGAATACCGTCGAGCCAATCAGCTCGGGGGTCCGCAACGGCTGGCCTCCGATAGAGTCGCAGACCAGAAACCAGACCGCGACTACCAGCGCCCCGATAAGCCCGCCGATAAGCCCCTCGCGCGCGACTTTAATCCACGAACCAAAGAGATTCCGCGCAAGCACGGGATGGCGCGCCAGGAAATAATAGAGCATCACCGCCGTCGCCATCAGGTTGCCGACCACGATTCCCCACCATGGTAGCGCGGCGCGAACGCTCGGCCCCAAGAACATCACCGCGCCGATGAAGAAGACCTCGAATGCCCCTAGGAAGACACCCAATGAGAGCAGCAGGGATGGATCATTTTCGGCAGCTTCAAGCAAGACGCCGCCGATAATCCCCACGCCTATAAAGGCAGCGAAGTGAGCTACGGTGTACTCCGATGCCAGAAGCATCATCCCATGCTGGAGTTGACCGTCGCGCACACCGTGAAAAATCGTGCCGGCCAGAAGGGCCGGCGTTTCAAGGGGATGGCCGCGAGCGATATCGAGCAGGAGAAACCATCCTGCGACTACGATCGCGCCGAGAAAACCGGCAACCGCGCCGTCCGCAACGATACGTGACCTCGAATGTGCCATTTGCCTCACCTCAGGATCGACATCGCATATCCCGGCGCGCCTGATCCTCCCAACGGTTTCTTTAGGAAATACCTATTCAGCCCCACGGCTTCAAGCAGAATAATTGATAATTCTACACAGAAATTCTAATGAATGTGGGTCTGGGAATTACGCGGGTCGATGATGCTCGCGCGCCGCATATAACGCCCACGAGGTTTGACCTGGACTTCGGGAATCCGTATCTCAGATAGCGGTCGCTCGCCGCCCGATCCGAAAGGTGATTTTCGCTTGGAGCTTACGTTTCATACCGATTATGCGTTGCGCGTCCTGATCTATCTTGGCGTGCGCGGAGGCCAGCGCGCCCAAGTGGCGGATATAGCAAAGGTTTACGACATATCGAGAAATCATCTCGTCAAGGTGGTGCACCATCTCGCACAAGGGGGCTTCATCGACAGCTATCGCGGACGAGGTGGCGGAATCGTGCTCGCGCGTGATCCCGCGTCGATACGAATAGGAGACGTGGTGCGCTTCACCGAAGGTCCCGTTCGTCCGGTCGAATGCTTTCGCGAAGCCAACGAATGTCTGGTTACCGAAGCCTGCGCACTGCCGCCGATTCTTGGCGAGGCTTTCCGCAATTTTATCGCGACGCTTAACCGTTACACGCTCGCCGATCTGGTCGCGAAGCGGGCGCCGCTCGAACAGATGTTCGAGCGCAGGCGGCTTGCGCGACCACGTCGCCGCAAACCTTCCGGAGCGAGAGCGTAGCGGATGCGGAGTGAAATCTCGCGATTCCTGCGCGACGACCATCGCCGTCTCGATTCGCTGCTGGCGCGTGCCGGCGCGGACAATCCCGAAGAGCTTGCCGCCTACGATCAATTCAGGCGCGGTCTGCTAAAGCACATCGGGATGGAGGAAAAAATCCTGTTCGTCGCAGCGAGTCGGATGCGCGGCGGCGATCCGCTGCCCGAAGCAGCCATGCTGCGACTCGATCACGGAGCGCTCGCGGCGCTTCTGATTCCCGCACCGACGCCGAAAATCCTGCACGCGATCAAAACCATCCTGACGAAGCACAATGCCATCGAGGAAGCATCGGGCGGAGTTTACGAAACCTGCGAAGAGCTCGCCGGCGACGATTCGGAAGCGCTGCTCGCGCAACTAAAAAGCGCGCCCGAAGTGCCGGTCAGCCCCAATCTGACGACTCCGCGCGTGATGGAAGCGATCAAGCATGCTCTCGCCCGCGCAGGATACGAGGATTTATCGGTCGAGTGAGGACGCTTCTTTGAGACAACCGCCGCCATATGTAATCGTGATTGGGTGAGTGGTTCGAGTTTTTCCGGCCATAGCCACGCGTCGACGCAGCACGGACAATCGCCATCGCCGGATGCTGATACGCGCGCGGCAGGCAACGATCCGCTGCGGATCGGGCGGCTGCCGATTCATTTTTTCGTTTTCGCGGTGATTTCGTTCGCTATCGGCGTATGCGCCACGCCGCTCGCGATCGGGCAAGTCTCCGACTACTTCTACCAGGCCTATCCGCTCGC
>DASPQU010000042.1:0-4286 GCA_035624805.1 Binataceae bacterium (SeqCode)
CGCTCACGCGGCTGCGTTGGCAGTGGCAAACCAACCCGGTGAAAAGTACAACCCGCTTTTCATCTACGGCGGCGTTGGTCTGGGCAAAACGCATCTCGTCACCGCCATCGGCCATCACATCTATGCTGCGGGCAATCGCGCGCGCAAAGTTCTGTTCATGCCGGCGGAAGTTTTCATGAACGAGCTTATCGGATCGCTGCGGCGTGATAAGATGGGCGAATTCAAAGAGAAGTTCCGCCGCGTCGATACGCTTATCCTCGACGACGTCCAGTTCCTGGCGGGACGTGAGCGCACGCAGGAGGAGTTCTTCCACACCTTCAACTCGCTTCACGGCGAGCGCCATCAGATCGTGCTGACGTCAGACAAGGTTCCCAAGGACATCCCGGGACTCGAGGAGCGATTGCGTAATCGCTTCGAGTCGGGGCTGATCGCCGATATCGCGCCACCCGACCTTGAGACTCGTGTAGCGATCGTGCAACGCAAGGCCGCATTGGAGAATCTCAAGCTTGCGTCGGATGTCGCGCTTTACATTTCGCAGAACGTTTCGTCGAACGTTCGCGAGCTCGAAGGATGTCTCACACGATTGGCGGCGCTGGCGTCTCTAAATAAATCGGAGATCACGTCGGAGTTTGCACGCCAGGCTCTGAAGGACCTCATCCGCAACCACGAGGTGAAGCCCGACGTGGAGGCGATCCAGCGCACCGTGTCGGATTTCTTCCACATCCGGCTCGCGGACCTGAAATCCAAGCGTCGCACGCAGCATATCGCGTTTTGCCGACAGGTCGCGATGTATCTATGCCGCAAGCTGACCGACTGCTCGTTTCCCGTGATCGGAGAGCATTTCGGGCGCGATCATTCGACGGTTATTCACGCATATAACCTGATCGCGCGAAGGGTCGGGAACGATTCCGCGTTCAGGATGTCGATTGAAAAAATCGAGCGCGAGTTGAAAGCGATTCGGGCGAACGCAGCATGAGGTTCGCTGGATATCTTGTGGACGGAACGGCCGCAATCAACAGGCGCGGAATCGAAACTTGGTTGCGGGCCACGCGTTGGCTCCGCCGTCCACAGGATTTCCTACTCGAATCATCGTTTAAGCGCGCGGCTTTTTCGCGCAAATGCACAAATTAACAGGCTCTACTGGTATTACTTGTTTTCTTTCTAGAAGAAGATCATAAGAAACAGAAGAAATAAGATTTCACCGGAAACTAAATAAATGGGAATCGCGGTAGATAGACAGGCCCTGCTTGGAGGTCTTTCGCTCGTTCAGGGAATCGTGGAACGGCGCAACACGGTTCCTGTCCTCGGGCATGTATTGATTGAGCCCTCGGGCACGTCGGTCAAACTCTCGGCGACCGATCTCGAGGTGGGAATCAGCACGCAAATCGAATGCAAGAGCACGAAAGATAAGAGCCTCACGCTTAATGCGCGCAAATTATTTGAAGTCGTTCGCGAAGCGGAGAGCGAAAGTGTCGATATAAATCCGCTCGACGGCGATTGGATTGAAATCAAATGCGGGCGCGCGAAATTCAAGATGATGGGTCTCGATCCGCGAAGTTTCCCCGCGATGCCCAGCCAATCGTCGAAGGACGCGCCGCGAAAATCGATCAAGGCGTCGCTGACGATGAGCGCGTCGGTGCTTGCCGCGATGATCGACAAGACGATCTTCGCGGTCAGCCCGGATGAAGCCCGCTACAACTTAAGCGGCGTTTTTCTGGAATCGCAGGGATCGGGAAAAGAGGCGCGCGCGCGGATGGTCGCGACTGACGGCCATCGTTTATCGCTTATCGATCGTGCGGCTCCCGGATTCAATATGGAAGCCGGCGCGATTATTCCGCGCAAAGGCCTGGGAGAACTAAGGAAACTTCTCGATCAGGGCGGTGATGCTGAAGTCAATCTGATGATCGACGGCCAGATCGCATCGCTCAAGCGCGGGTCGACCGAGGTTACGATGCGCCTGGTCGAAGGCGAATTCCCCGATTATCGCGGCGTGATTCCCAAGCAGACCAAGCATCACGTGAAGATCGCGCGCGATCGATTGCAGGCTGCGATTAAGCGAGCGGCGATTTTCTCAAGCGAGCGCTATCACGGCGTCAAACTTTCACTTGCGCCTGGTTCTCTCACGGTATCGTCGGTCAGCCCGGACATCGGCGAAGCGAGCGACACAATCGACGATATAGATTACATCGGCGAAGAATTCGCGATCGGGTTCAACTCGACGTACCTGCTTCAGATGTTGGGAGTGATCGGTTCGGATGCGGAAATTGATCTTGGCCTGACCGACGAGGTCAGCCCCGGGCTGATCGCTACATCATCGGACAGCGAATTCACATACGTCGTGATGCCGATGCGCCTTTAGCTCATCGGGGCACGCCATAAGCGTCATCCTGAGCAGGCGAGCAGCGCGAGCCGTTGCGAAGGATCTCGCGGCCGCGTCTTTTGCGGTCCGCGATGCGGATCGCAGAAATCGTTGATGTACGCGCGCAAGACCGCGCGAGATCCTTCACTCCGGCAGCCTCCGTTCAGGATGACGACCGTTGAAGGTCCTGCATGAACTCCGTTTTCTTTCCCTAGCTGTCAGGATGACGTAAAAATGCAGGCGAAATCCAATTTCAACGATTAGCGCCTGGTGTCAGATCGGCGAGAACCACCTTGTTGCGGATGTTGTAGTCGGTCTCCCAGGGATACGATGCCTCGGAGGCGAGGATTTTTGCCGGCATTTTGAGCTCGGCCAGATCGCGTCTCCGCACGATCACCCATCGAATCTGATTTTCAGCGACGGCCTTCGCCAGCTTGTCGCTGGAATCGAACTCCGGCAACGGTTGCGGCGGATCGAGATAAAAGAGCGGGCCGACGGTATTGAAGAATCCCAGTTTCGGAACGCCTTCGCCGAGTTTCGATACGACTTCCAATGCGAATGGTTTTTCGCCCCGGTACTTCTCAACTGCCGGCATCGCGAAAATATATATATAAATCATCGACGCATAAGCCGCGGCGATAGACGATATGAGAATCCATCGCGCTGAGAAGGTCCGTACGGCGATCGCTACCGCCGCCAGGACGACGATCCACATGGCGGCAAATGCGACGCGATCCGGGGCCGGCGGATAGAGCGCCAAATCCCTGACCGGAAGAATGCTCGGCGGAACCAGCAGGACCAATCCGCCGGCAACGCAGATCGCCAGCGCCCAGTATCCAATATCAAGGAAGATCCGAGCCCATCTTGCGAGCGAAGTGCGCGCCGCCAAAAGCAATCTCGCAATAAGAACCGCGGCGGCGGGAAGAATCGGAAGAATGTAGTAACTGCGACGAGAGCCGGAGATCGTATAAAAAACGAAAGTCGCCCAGAAGAAAATTAGTGCAAAGCGATCGCTGCGCGCCTGTTCCAGCCCTTGATGGCGGCGCGTATGCACTTGGATGAGGCCGGCAGGAAGGAACACGGACCACGGCGCCATCAGGGCGAAGACCACGTAAAGATAAAGATAGACTGGCCCGCGATGGTCGAAGGGTTGAAAAAATCGTACGACGTTCTCGCGGTAAACCATCTCAAGCCCGCGCTGCGATCCTTCGACATGCTGCGAAATCAAAAACGGCGCGACGTATATCGCGAGGCCGAGCGGCGCGGCGATCGCGCTTTTCCAGTTGAACAGCCATCGATTGCGGTCAAGAATCCATCGGAATCGAGCGACCAGAGGACCCGAACTGATGGCTTGCCGGAACTCGGGCAGACCGTCACCCAGCGTTGCGTAAAGGCCGATCACCAAGATCGGCAGAACGAATCCGAGCAGTCCCTTCGTCAGTGATGTCGCGGCCATGACGATCCACAGCCAACAGACCCACCATCCGCCGGGCGTTTCTTCGAACTTCACATAAAGAAGGATCGCCGCCAGTTCGCCCGTGATGGTTTCGACGTCGGCTGACGCGTGGCGCGAGAAAAAAACGAAACTGAAGCTGGTTGCGAGGATCATTCCGGAGATGACGCCGGTCCGGGCGTCGTAGAGGCGGCGCGCGAGAGCGATCATCAGGATGACGGCGACGAGTCCGGCGATCACGCAGGGAATGCGCGCCGCCAGCTCGTTCATCCCACCACTCACCCAAGTCGCTGCGAGAACCAGCCAGTATGAGCCCAACGGCTTGTCGTAATAGACGTGGCCGTTGATGGTCGGCCAGAAATAATTCCCGCTGCGGATCATCTCCCGTGCGATTTCCGCCCATCGGAATTCCGACGACCACAGCGCCCGCGCGCCGAGCCTGGTGAAGAATAGGATCGCGGTCGCGACGACGAC
>DASPQU010000043.1:0-2718 GCA_035624805.1 Binataceae bacterium (SeqCode)
AGTCCAACGTGCCGGGCCGCAAGTTTCAGTCTGCCGCTCTCCTTCGCCCAGATATTCATATAGCTGCAGATAAAAAGCTCTTTAGTACTCTGCATCGCCAATTGCGATGTCTCATTGCCGGTGGTGACAATTGTTCCATCCAACTCGACGACTTTCACGGTACGTCGTTCATAGTGATCGAACTTGAGCCGGCCGGTACGGATGAGCTCGAGTAGAACCTCCTTGCCGGAGATCAGATTCGCCGTGCTGTTAACGATCAGTTTGTCGGACCACAGCGCTTCGAGTTCTGAAATATCGCCCGCGAGCATCGCCCTGACCTCGCGCTGCTCGATCGCCAGAATTTCGTCGAAATTCTGAGGCACTGCTCCCCTATCCTCTCTGGCCGCCGGCGTACTGTTTGACGACGCCGAGAAAGCTCTCGATGTCGAGCGGCTTAACCATTATTTCGTTGGCGTCTATCCGGGCGCCGTTAAGCGCTGTCACCACGATAACCGGTATGTGGGCGAGCTTGGAATCGCGCTTCTGCAGGCGGCGAAATTCCCAGCCGTCCATGCCGTGCATCATAAGATCAAGGATTATGAGCGAGGGGAGTTGCTGCGAGTCTTTGAGGTATCCGAGGGCTTCCAGTCCGTTGGAGACACCAACGGCGGCATAGCCGCTCATCTCGAGAACTTCAGCCAGCGCGCTGCGAGCATCTTCGTCGTCCTCTACGATGAGGATCGCAGCGGACTTCGAGATGAGATCACGATCTCTATCCACTCGAAATTATTTTACATTTTGCAAACCCAACGTCGACAATAATCAGTTGGAAAAGATCAATTATCTGAACTATCTATCAGGCTCCTGTTGATAAGACGCAGATAGTCATAAATGGTGACGACTAAGTCGACTGGAAAATTTTTCTCGATTGGAAGGAGAGGACTTCGTATGACAACGCTGTATGGGACCTCGCGATCGCGCGCTGCCCGATGCCTGTGGGCGCTGGAAGAACTGGGCGTCAAGTACGATCACGTCTCGATTGCGACTACAGAAGCCAAATCGCCTGAAAATCTAAAACGCAATCCGAGCGGTCACGTTCCCGTGCTTGAAGAGGACGGCCACTTTATCTGGGAATCGATGGCGATAAACCTGTATCTGGCTGAGAAGTACGGAAAGAATTCGCTGTGGCCCGCGGATTTGGCGTCACACGGTGACACCTACAAATGGAGCTTCTGGGCGATGACGGAAATCGAGCCCCACCTGCTTACCATCCTGCGCAATCGAGTGCTCAATCCGCCCGACAAGCGCGACGAAGCTGCGGCGCAGGCGGCGATCGAGGCGCTCAAAGCTCCGCTAAAGGCGCTCGACGGCGCGCTTGGCGGAAAAGATTTCCTGCTCGGGAAAAACTTCACCATCGCAGACTTGAATGTTGCGTCCGTGCTCAGTTGGGCGGCGATGATGAAGCTCGACCTTTCATCGACGCCGACTGCGCAAAGCTGGTTACAGAAGTGTCTCGGTCGCGAGGCCAACCAGCGAGTGCGCGCGATGAAGTAGCTATCAGACTCGGACGGAGCCGGATTCTCCGGTTCCGTCCGACTTCATATCGGCAGTCCGACGTAATTTTCGGCCAGGGACTGCGCTGCCGCACGGGAACTCGTCAGATATTCAAGCTCGGCCGTCTGTCGGCGTCGATCGAAGGCCGTTTCGTCCGGAAATCGATGCAGCATCGACGTCATCCACCACGAGAATCGCTGCACCTTCCAGACACGCGCGAGGCAGGTCGACGAGTATCCATTCAGCGCGTCCGATGAGCCGTGCGAATAAAACTCCGCGAGCGCCTTCGAGAGAACCAGCACGTCTGCGATCGCGAGGTTCAAGCCCTTTGCTCCCGTCGGCGGCACGATGTGCGCCGCATCCCCCGCGAGGAAAAGCCGGCCGAATTGCATCGGCTCGGCGACGAAGCTGCGCATCGGAGTGACGCCGCGCTGCTCGATCGGGCCGCGCCGCAGAGTCCATCCGCGACGAGTCTCGAATCGACGCTGAAGCTCATCCCAGATTCTATCGTCGGGCCAGGCCGACAGGTCTTCGTCGACCGTGCATTGCAAATACAATCGCGTCAGTTGCGGCGATCTCATGCTGTGTAGCGCAAACCCTCGTTCATGGTTCGCGTAGATCAGCTCGTCCGATGAAGGTGCGACACGTGCCAGGACTCCCAGCCACGCGAATGGATACGTTCGCTCATAGATCGTCAGCGCGCCGGTCGCAATCGACGGGCGACAGACGCCGTGAAATCCGTCGCATCCGGCAATGAAATCGCACCGCACCTGATGCCCCTCTCCGCTATGGCGGAAATCGATGCGCGGGGCTTCAGCATCGAAGCCGCTGACGTGAACGTCCTCGCATTCAAAGAAAAGCGGCTTTCCGGATGCGATCCTGGTCTCGGTTAGATCCTTAACAACCTCGTTCTGACCGTAAATTGTAATCGCCCGTCCGCCGGTTAGTGCGTGCAGATCGATTCGATGTCCCTCGCCGTTGAAGCGGATTTCGATCCCCTTGTGGACCAATCCCTCGCGCAACAGCCGTTCGCCGACCCCCGTACGTATCATCAGATCTACTGTGCCCTGTTCCAGAACGCCGGCGCGCACGCGTTCCTGAACGTAATCGCGGCTGCGATTCTCGATCACGACGGATTCGATGCCTTCGAGATTGAGAAGATGCGCCAGCATCAGCCCGGCTGGT
>DASPQU010000044.1:0-6447 GCA_035624805.1 Binataceae bacterium (SeqCode)
GGTCGTCTATTTTCACCAGCAGGTCGCCGACTTTCACATGCTGGCCTTCCTCGATCGGTTCGGCGACGATCTGGCCGAGGATTTTCGTTCCGATCGTAATGTACTTGTGCTTGGTGACTACGTAGCCGGACCCCGTGAGCATCACGCCCGGCTTGCCGGCCTCTCGCACGATAACCGCAGCAGTTTGGACTTCAAGTGGACGTCCTATCGTCCGCTGATACGTTTCAAATCCGGCTACGCCCAGAAATGCGACCACTCCGAGTACGATCGCCGCGAGGATTAGAGGGTTGCGACGGCGGGGCTTTTCGACGCGCGCTATTCGCAGTGATTCCAGATCCCGAACAGCAGGATTTCGGGGCGCCTCGGCCATGTTAAGTCCTTCTCAGGGCGTCAACTACGCTCAGTCTCATCGCCTGCCTCGCCGGCAACCATCCCCCCAGCGCTCCCATTATAGCTGCAAAGACGAGAGCCTGAAGGCCGATGGTCGGAGTGACGCGAAACTGGAAGGCAAGCGTCGAGAATGTCAGAAAATTTCCGAACGTCGTCGAAAAACCGTTGATCGGCATCGCGAGGATTATTCCAATGAAGCCCGCGGCTCCCGCCAGTATCAACGATTCTACCAGAAATGAGCCCATCACGGCGCCGGGGCTGAATCCCAGCGCGCGCAACGTACCGATCTCGGAAGTACGTGCGGAAACCGCCGCATACATCGTGTTCATTGCGGCGAATACCGCGCCGACGCCCATGATAATGGCGACGATCAGCCCGAGGACTCGCAACTGATTCGCGACGACCGACTGATCCTTGTAATAGTCGATTTCGGTTTCAGCCTGCAGATTGATACGCGGGTCGTCCGCGATCCGGCGGATGAGCGTATCCGCATCAGCTCCGGGAGCCATCTTGAGGCGCACGCAGGCATAGTATGCGCCGCGCTGCGTATCTGCCTGTACGTCGTGCACGTCAGCCCAGATCTCTGATTCAAACGAGCTTCCGTCTGCGTCGAAGATTCCCACCACCGTCCACTCACCGCGTCCGAAACGCAGCTTCGAGCCGAGCGTGCAGTTCTCGTAATGCCCGAGCAGGCCGCGTCCAACGATCACCTCGCTCATGCTGGGACGGAACATTCGCCCCTCGGTGATTCTGACCTTCTTGTGAACCTCAAGTGCGACGGGAAGGACGCCGCGTATAACCACGTTGTCGCGTCCGCCGCCGATGCGCGACATCAGCACCTGTACCGGAAGTTCAGGCGACGCCCACGTATCGCCGTTTGGATCGCGTCCGATTCCGGCGAGAAACTTGAGTGCATCAAACTGATCGAGGGTTATGGCGGAATAGGTTTCCGTC
The DNA here is from genome assembly GCA_035624805.1 of Binataceae bacterium (SeqCode). Lineage (GTDB taxonomy): Bacteria > Desulfobacterota > Binatia > Binatales > Binataceae > DASPQU01. The sequence goes on from DASPQU010000044.1 coordinate 1,345, forward strand.
GTTGCGCCTTTGCGAAGAACGATCAGGTTGTCAGGCTCGCCGGCTTCGCGAATGGTTGCCGCGAGTCCTGCGACCATCGCCATGACGACGACGAAAACCGCTACGACGAGAGCGATACCGCCTGCGGTCATCGCGGTCGAGACGCGGCGGACGAGCAGGCTGCGGAAGTTGTATTTGAGAGGAACCGCCATTTCTTACGCGACCATCCTGAGCGCATCGACGATATTCTGGCGCGCGGCGGCCCTGGCGGGCGCCAACGCACTAAGGATTCCTATCACGGCGGCCGCGACGAGGGTTTCCAGCAAAACCAACGCCGGCATCCGAACAAGCGAGAGTCCTCCGATCGCGGGCAGCCCGACAGTGAGAACCTTGAGCGCGAAATAAGCGCCTGCGCACCCGAGAAGTCCGCCGGCCAGCCCAATAATGAGTGATTCCGCCAGCAGCAACCGCAGAATAACAGGCGACGGAAATCCCATCGAACGCATCACCGCGATCTCCGAACGCCGTTCACGTATCGACATCGCCGCAGTGTTGGCAGCAACCAACCCTATAGTCAACACGACGACGATGCCGAGCGCTTCCGCCAAATGGAATATCGCACGAGAGTCGTTGATGAAGCTCCCGATAAACGCGGATTCCGATTCGCTTTGGGTCTCGGCGGAAGAGTTCGCAAACTTCTCGTCGAGGGCCGCAATTACCGTCGGTACTGCCGCCGCCGAATCGACCCGCGCCCAGAAAAGGTCCACGAATCCCGGTTCTCCCGCAGCCTCTTCGAGATAGTCGCGCCGAAACCACAGGAAATTAGGAGGTCCTTTTTGCTTGAAGTAGCCTACGATCTGGAGCGTGATGTTGAACGGATACACGGTTCCGCGCAGCATGATTTGCTGGCCGACGTGAAGGTTGAAGCGCTTCATCGTGCCCTGACCCACCAGGCACGCTGTTCGCAGCCGCTCGAAGGCCGCCCATTCCTCGGGCGTGACGCCCCAGTCCGGAAAGACCTGATCGACCTGGTCGGCGTCGACGGCCATGTTTGGAAACTGATCGTTGACGTCATGATAGATGCCGCCGAACCAGCTCTCAGCTACCGCCGCTACAACATGTGGCGTCGAACGGATTTTCAGGCGGTACGCTTGAGGCATCGAGTACGTCAGACCCGCCTTGTTATGGCACGCGACGCGCAGAGAGGACGCGCTATCGGCGAGAATTTCATTCGCAACCGACGGCAGGCTGACGAGCGCCGAGAAAACGAACAACGATACTGCGATCGATATGATCGTCAGCACCGTCCGCCGCTTGTTGCGCGTCAAATTCTTGAATACCAAGAGCGCGTACTTCATAGCTGTTCCCGGCGACGGCGGATTCCAACCACCATTACTTTACGCAACCATCCTGAGCGCATCGACGATATTCTGGCGCGCCGCAGCCCTCGCGGGCACTAGCGCGCTCAGGATTCCGATCGCGGCGGCAACAACTAAGGTCTCGACGAGCACGATTGCCGGCATCCGAATCGCCGAAAGGCCACCGATTGCGGGCATCCCAACGGTAAGCACCTTTAGTGCGATATAGGCGGACCCGCATCCCAAAACGCCTCCGACGAGTCCGATAATCAGGGATTCCACCAGCAACAGCCGCAGGATAACGGGCGACGGGAATCCCATCGAGCGCATCACCGCGATCTCCGCGCGCCGTTCGCGAATCGACATTGCCGCGGTGTTTGCCGCGACCATTCCAATCGTTACTGCCACGATGAATCCGAGAGCCTCGGCGAGGCGAAAGATGGCGTGCGAATTCTCCATAAAGCCGCCCAGAAAGGCAGCCTCCGACTCGGTCTGCGTCTCGGCCGAGGAGTTGGAGAACTTCTCATCGAGTGCCGCGATCACGCTGGGAATCGACGACGGCTCATCCACGCGCGCCCAGAAAAAACTGACGAACCCCGGGCGTCCGGCTGCCTCTTCAAGGTAATCACGTCGAAACAGAAGAAAATTCTGCGAAGGGCCGCGGCGCAACTCACCCACGATCTGAAGAGTCAGGTTGAACGGATAGACAGTGCCCCGCAGCATGATTTGCTGGCCGACATGAAGGTGGAACCTCCTCATCGTGGACGTGCCCACGATGCACGCGGTGCGGACCTTCTTGAATTGCTCCCACTCTTCATCGGTGACGCCCCGGTCGGGAAACATGAGATCGGTTTCGTCGGCGTCCACAGCGACGTTCGGAAATTGGTCCGTCACCTCGTGGTAGATTCCGCCGAACCAGCTTTCCGCCACCACCGCGACGACATGGGGCGTCGCGCGAATCTTCGGTCGATACGCTTCCGGCAACGAGTACGTCAGCCCCGCCTTGTTATGACATGAGACGCGCAGGGAAGACGCGCTGGCCGCAAGAATTTCATTTGCGACCGACGGCAGGCTCACCAGCGCTGAAAACACGAACAGCGACACCGCGATAGAGACGATCGTAAGCGCGGTCCGGCGTTTGTTGCGCGTCAGATTCTTGAACACCAACAGCGCGTATTTCATTGCTGTTCCCGGCGAGCGCGAATCCCAAGTCTAGACGTTCGATGCGCTGCGCTGCTCGGCAGAGGCTCTGCCTCCCGGCTCGACCCCAACGAGGACTCCCTTGTCGAGATTGTAAACGTCGTCGACGTAGCGGACCGCGCGATGGTCGTGCGTGACCATCACGATGGTTTTCTTAAACTGGCGATTGAGTTCGCCGAGCAGGGTCAGGATTTCCTCTGCGGATTTGGCGTCGAGGTCGCCGGTCGGCTCGTCCGCGACCAGAATCGTCGGGTCGGTGACGACTGCGCGCGCGATCGCGACACGTTGCTCCTGCCCGCCCGAAAGCTGGCGCGGGTAATGTTCCATCCGGTCCGCAAGTCCGACCACGGTGAGCGCGGTTTCGACGTGCTCTCTGCGCTCGGTCTTGCTGAGGCTCGTCAAGAGAAGCGGCAATTCGACGTTTTCGAACGCGGTCAGCACCGGAATCAGGTTGTAGAACTGGAAAACCAATCCGATATGGCGCGACCGCCATCGCGCGAGATCGCGCTCCTTCAGTGACGTAATATCCTCGCCGCCGATTCGGACGCGTCCCGAAGTTGCGTGATCGATTCCCGCGATAAGGTTGAGAGCAGTGGTCTTTCCCGAGCCTGAGGGACCCATGATGGCGACAAAGCGTCCATTCGGAATGCGCAGAGTTATATCGTCGAGCGCGCGAACCTCGAACTCATCGCGCTGGTAAACTCTGCTGACTCTTTCGAGATCGATCGAATACTCAGCATCCATGTTGGCTCCCCACCAGGTTCGATTCGCGGTTTAAAGCCCGACCTGTCTCCGGATTCTCCGCGCGACAAGGCCGGACGCGAACATGAGAAAACACGCGCACGACCATCTATCCTATGGTCTCCACCATCAGGCGCGCAACGAAGGGAACGAGAGCGCCCGATGCACTTCGATCGCTGCCTGGAGCAATCCCCATACCTCTCGAGAGTCGCGTATCAGCGGGTGATTCCCAATCGAATACGGCCTCGTCCGCTGTCATTTCGCAGTCAATCGGCTGCACCAGATCGACTGCACGCCGTCGTAGTATCGCGGCGGCGGCTGTCGAATACTTTTGCGTTGCACATAGGTCAATACTGAGCTATATCAGTCTTGAACATTCCGTAAAAGGAGCCGCCGCATGTTCAACTCTAACAATCCATATCTGGTGGGCAACTACGCCCCATGGCGCGAGGAGGGCGACGAGCAAGACCTCCTCGTCGATGGTCAAATTCCAAAAGACCTGAACGGAGCTCTTTATCGCATCGGTCCAAATCCGCACTACCCGCCGCTTGGTCCGTATCACTGGTTCGACGGCGACGGGATGGTCCACGCATTCCTGATTCGTGACGGGCGCGCGTCGTACCGCAACCGGTACGTGCGAACAGATGGGCTGAAGGCCGAGATAAAGGCCGGAAAGGCGCTTTTCGGCGGTCTTCTCAACATGGGCAAAAGCGTATCGGCGGAGGGATTCAAAAACGCCGCGAACACCAACGTAATTGGGTTTGCCCAACGTCTTCTCGCGCTGTGGGAAGGCGGACTGCCGCACGAGCTAACGCCGCAGACGCTTGAGACCGCCGGTCTCTACGATTTCGGCGGCAAGCTCAACGGGCCGATGACGGCGCATCCGAAGTTCGATCCGGTTAACGGCGATCTTTTGTTCTTCGGATATCAACCGATTCCGCCGTACGTCACGTATCATCGCGCCGACGCCTCCGGGTGCCTGCTTGAATCGAAGCCGGTGGACACCGGGCTGCCTGTGATGATGCATGATTTTATCGCCACCGAACATCATGCAGTGTTTTTCGTATGTCCGATCGTGTTCAGAATCGAAAATATCCCGCAAGGGAAACCCGCTCTGGTATGGGAGCCACGGCACGGCACCAGGATCGGCGTCATGAATCGCAAGGCCTTTGACGTTAGGTGGTTCCAGGCCGAAGCGTTCCACGTTTTTCACTTCGTCAATGCCTACGAGGAGAACGGCTCGGTTGTTGTGGACGGATGCCGGATGGAGTCGCTCGACATGACGGGTACGAGTTTCGGCAACAATCCTGCGCTGCCATTTCGATGGACGCTCGACATGAAGTCCGGCACCGTCAAATCAGCACAATTCGACGAATACTCTAGCGAGTTTCCGCGTTTCGACGAGCGACTGGCGGGCTTCAAGAATCGCTACGGCTACTATGCCGGCAATCGCGCCGGATCACGAGGATTCGGCTTTAATGTCCTCATCAAGCGCGATTTTGAAAAAGGCTCGACCGAGATCGCTGATCTGGGTGCGGAGATGACCCCCGGCGAGCCCATCTTCGTGCCGCGATCGGCTGGCGCGGCGGAAGACGACGGATGGGTTCTCGCGGTGTGGTACGACGCGCGCGAGAATCGCAGCGAACTCAGCGTGATTGACAGTCGTGACTTCAGCGGGAAACCGGTTGCGCGAATAAAGGTACAACATCGCGTGCCTTACGGATTCCACGGCAACTGGATCGGGGCGTGATGGCGGCGGCGGTCAAATCGTCGTCGCGCGTTACCCGCAAGCGCAGGGCGTCGGCTCCCCCGGCGCTCTCCGTTC
>DASPQU010000045.1:0-3711 GCA_035624805.1 Binataceae bacterium (SeqCode)
AAGATCGCGAGCAGGGTGAAATTGCGCGGTCGATGATTTACGACGCAGCGAAGGAATTCGGTCCGATCAAGGGTGTCGAAATTCTCACGATACCAACCAACGATTCGTGGGTCAGAGACTACGGACCGATCTTCATCAATCGCCGCGAAACCACGATGGGGGCGCCGACGCAAATCGCACTCGATTGGCGCTTCAATTCATGGGGCGAAAAATACGGCCCGTGCGATCTCGACGACGTAGTGCCGCATCGCCTCGCCGACCGCTACGGTTTCTCCGTTGTCGAGCCCGGAATCGTGATGGAGGGCGGCTCGATCGAGGTCAACGGCGAAGGAACGCTGCTGACGACCGAATCGTGCCTGCTCAACAAAAATCGCAATCCGAATCTGACGCGCGAAGATATCGAAGATTATTTGCGCGTCTTTATCGGGGTTACGAACGTGCTATGGCTGGGTGACGGAATCGAGGGCGACGACACGGACGGCCACGTGGACGATCTCGCGCGGTTCGTTAACCGCAACACGATTCTCACCGTCATTGAAGAAGATCCTGCCGATGCCAATTTCAAGCCGCTGATGGAAAACCTTGAACGGCTGCGTGCGATGCGCGATCAGAATGGACGCACGTTCAAAATCGAAACGATGCCGATGCCGCCGCTGGTCGAGTTCGAAGGCGAGCGGCTGCCGGCGTCGTATGCGAATTTTCTGATCGTCAACGGCGGCGTCGTCGTGCCGACGTTCGAGGCGCCGTCGGACCACGTCGCGCTCGATACCATCGCTCGGCTCTTCCCCGGTCGGCGAGTTGTAGGCGTACCGTCAGTCGACCTCGTTCTGGGGCTGGGTTCGGTGCATTGTCTTTCGCAACAGCATCCCGCGCCGCCGACAGGACGGCGAGATGGTTAATTTCTCGTTAAGCGTTGTTGATCGCGCATCGGGCATCGGGCGCGTAATGACGACCGCTGCTGTGCCTGCTATAAGATCGAATGGAATCGGCGGGCGGGATCCGGAAAAGAGTTGTTCGCGAAATCCAAATCGGCCTTGACGGGCCGTGAAATACGGGAGACTGACACATAAAGATGGGACCGCGTCCAAAAGGGGTCTTTCTAACCAAGGGTGTCGGCAAGCATCGCGAAAAGCTGACCTCGTTCGAGATGGCGCTGCGATCGGCGGGTATCGCCGAATACAACCTGGTTCGCGTCAAATCGATTTTTCCGCCCAACTGCAAACTGATTTCTCCGCAGGAGGGCGTGAAGTGCCTGTCGCCGGGGCAGATCGTTTTTGCAGTCATGAGCGACAATGCGACCAACGAGCCGCATCGCCTCACGGCGGCCTCGGTTGGAGTCGCGGTTCCCGCTAATCCGAATCACTACGGATATCTTTCCGAGCATCACAGCTTCGGCGAGACCGATCAAAAGGCGGGTGATTACGCCGAAGATTTGGCGGCGACGATGCTCGCCACGATTCTCGGCGTCGATTTCGATCCGAATGCCAGCTACGACGAGCGCAAGGATATCTGGCGTGTGTCTGACAAAATCGTGACGACGCGCAACGTCACCCAGTCGGCGATCGGCGATCGCGATGGGCTATGGACCTCGGTGGTCGCCGCCGCGATTTTTGTCGATCTCGAACCTAAGTAGGTTGCTCGGCGCGCCGATCGTTGCGCGGCGCCGCCGCCGCGCCTAGGATCGAGCTATGTCGACACTCGTTCTCTACTGCGCTGTTTGAGGCTACAAGCCGCGCGCGGCCAGTCTGGCCGCTTCATTGAAATCCGAATTCGGAGAGAGCGTCGAAATCAAACCCGGCGCTTCGGGTCAGTTTGATGTTCTCGTCAACGGCAAGCTGATTTTCTCAAAAGCTGAGATGGGACGCTTTCCCGTCGACGGCGAAGTCGAGGACATCTTCGCCGCAGCGACGCAAGCGAAGCGCAAAGCCTGATCATCTTGCCGGCCCGCATTCAGGCGTGCATATCGAGCAGTTCCTTGAAGCCGCTGCGATGGTGCGGGCCGATAATCATCATCTCGAGGATTCCGATTCCTTCGCGTGCGCCCAGACGCGCGCGGCATACCGCCTGAATATGCTGATTGAGAGGCTCGCGTTTACTAACGTCGGCGAGCTTGAACGATTCGTAGGTTGAGACGTCGTGGCCGACGTAGAAGCCGTGTCCCCACTTGGGGTGCCCGTAGCCGATCGCCTGCATGTAGAAGTTGTAGAGCGGCTCCAACTCGACGCGATAGTCTCCGCTCGCGGCGCGAATCGCGATCTCAGCACGTTTCGCGTGGCGCGTGCCCGTGGCGAAATCGATCTTCCAATCGACAGAGTTCGCAACTTCGACCGGCGCGGCTAAATCCGCAGCCTTCACGATCGCTCCGAACTGATGGCGGCGCGAGCCGTCGGCGTTTTCCATCACGTCGAAGTGCGTGCACACATCTTCGAAATTGGTCGGCGACCACAGCCAGAAAAATTGCGGCGTCGCCGTTTCAGGAACGCCCGCCGGATCGCGCGGCCCGAGCGGACGGATTCCCCACGATCGATCGCGTGCGCCCCACACGCGCGTCGGCTCCGCTCGATAGGTCTTCCCGCCGGCGATTATTGTTCCGGAATAGCCGCCGTGTTGGGTGAATCGGGTGAGATCCAGCATCCGCCTGCCGCCCGGACGACGCGTGAAACGCGGCTCTTCGATCGGCGCGGCGCGGCCGTGAAATTCGAGTTCGGCGCGCAGTTCGCGATGCTCAACGCGAATCCGCATCGTGCGCATCGGCTTCACGATCTCGACCGAGATCGGGCCGACGCGGGTGTCGAGTCGATCTGCGCCGAGCACCCGCGAAGCTCGCACGCAATGCTCGACGCCGTCGGCTGCGACGCCGAACGCCGCATCGATTATTCCGAGGTTCGGATAAACTCACATCGCGAGCGCGAAAAACGGTTCGCCTTCGCGAAAATAGCCGTTGAAGAAAAATCGATCGTAAAAATTCCGATCGCTGGTGAAGACCTGCTGCACCGGATCGGGAGTCTGGTGGATGGGATACTCGTCGCCCTGGGTGATCATGATGTCCGAGAACTCTCAGCCGATGAGAATGGAATCGAGCTTGTCAGGATGTACGCGAATCGCAAAGTAGAACGGACCGAATTTGCCGTATCCGGCGCTCGCTTCGTCAAAGCGCATCTCGTAAACGAGTCTTTTGAAAACGGTCGGTTCGTCGGCAAACAAATCCACACCCCACTCCCAATCGTCGAACCCGATCGAGCCTGAGATGATTTGCGTCACCTGGCCGGCGTAGCGCCGCCCCACGAGCCCGTGCTCGCGCATCTCATCGCGACGCCTTTCGATCGGCATCCGATACCAGTTGTCCGCGCCCTCGCGCTTCTTGTCCATCGGATAGAAGCACAGGTATCGATTCGCGGGGATTTTCGGATACAGGCGCGTGATCATCTTTTCGCGCTGGCGCGCCAGTTCCGTCGCGACCGCAGCGTCCCACTCGGGAGAGTACGGTTTGAGCCCCCGTCCCACCAAATCCTGATAGAGCGCAACCGACGCTTCGTAGATTCCCAGCTCGATAACGGAAAGATACGAGGTCGTCGGCTCCAGATAGTCGTTAAGTTCGAGGCGGGCGAGCGTGAGTTCCGCGCGATTGAGTTCATCGAAGGTTTTGCGGAAATGGATGAACAACAAGTCGCCTTTGTGTCCGAGCTGCGAAAAAACGCCGCTGTCGCCGTC
>DASPQU010000046.1:0-9797 GCA_035624805.1 Binataceae bacterium (SeqCode)
ATGCCCCTTCTCGGTAGGCAGTCCATAGATCAACAGCGGTACCAAGTGCTTCTTCGGTGCGGTTGTTGAGGTTATTGCCGAAAGAGGGGCCTCGTTGCGATTTGAACTCGATTGCCGCGATGAGATGGCTGTCGCGTACGATGAGCATGTCCCATTTCTCGGTCGGCCGGAAATAGCCGGGCAGCTCGAGATCGGTCTTGGTGTAAATGCTCGGTTCCGGGAGACCGTTCTCTACAAGGACCCACTGAACGAGTCGGCAAAATCCGTCCATCTGCTTTCCACCCGTAACCGCCGCACGGCGTCCGCGATCGGCTTCGCCGGCTCGCTGCTTATCGGACTGTACGGAGAGCGTGTTCCAATAGTGCGCAACCGCCTCTCGAAGTTTGTCGTGAAACGGCGGCAGTCTAATAGGCATCGATTGACCGTGGCGAAGCGATCTCTACCGACGACCGTGCGAAAAGGTTGCGGGCGGCTTGTTCAACACGGCGCTGGGCCATGGAGAAGTAATGCGGGTCAACCTCAATTCCGACGCTGTTTCTTCCCCATCGCGCGGACGCAGCGCTGGTGGTGCCGGTTCCCAAAAAGGGATCTAGAACAAGGTCGCCTACGAAGCTGAACATGCGAATCAAACGCTCGGCTAGTTCCATCGGATAGGGCGCCGGATGTTCCTTGGTAGAAGCTCCGCCGAGCCCGCTCCATATCTGCTGGAACCATTCCTGGTGCCGATCCACGGGAATCACGCTCAAAACGCGGGCAGCAATCGAAGGCGTTCGATACCCGCCGGGCTTGCGCTCCATCAAGATGAACTCGACGTCATTCTTGATGACGGCGTTAGGTTCGTAAGGTTTGCCGAGAAACCTTGACCCGTTCTCCACCTCGTACGCGGCGTTTGCGATTTTGTGCCAGATAATAGGGGCGAGATTGTCGAATCCAATTTTTCGACAGCGCTCCTGGATCGATGCATGCAGCGGTACGACCGTGTGTCGGCCATCGTTCTTTCGGCGAGAGAGGCATACATCGCCTACAACGCAAATCAGCCTGCCGCCGGGAACCAGAGCGCGAAAGCAAAGTCTCCATACGCGATCGAGATCCTCGAGGAACTCCTCGTAGTTCGCGATCGCGCCTAGTTGCCGCGGATGATCGCGGTATTTCTTCAGAGTCCAGTAAGGGGGCGATGTTAAGACCAGATGTACGCTTTCAGGCTCCAGGAAGTCGGACTCGCGGGCATCCGCTTTGAACAACCGGTGGGCAGTAGGAATTGTCTGGATTGCGTCCTCGATCAACGCCGTTGCTTTGGCGTCTTTGTCAAGAACAGGAAGCGCCGTCTGAGGGTCTTTCGGCAGAACGAGGCCGGCGGGGAGGAACTTCGCAAAGTCGTCAAATGCGGAATCGACAGACTTCGCGTTCCTCGACCCCTCAACTCCTCGTTTCGCGGTGCGCATCTCTCACATAATTCGCCACGCACGCGTTGGTTTCAAGGCGACCCCACTAATACTAGGAAGTTTCGAGGACGGCGACGCCCGTGCTGCGGATTTCGCGCACGTCGCGCAGGTACGCTTCCAGCGGGTGTACGGCCATCGTTGCGCGGCAGTCAGAAAAATCGCCGCGACCCCCCCAGCGATCCGCGCGACGACGGGCGCGCGAAAATCTATGAGAGAAATCGCTTCGCGTTTATCCGGAGCCTGCCCTGAGCGAAGTCGAAGGGCTCAGGACAGGTTTAGCGAGGAATCTGAGACCACCGGCGATCGCCGGAGCTTTGTGTCTGTATCTGGTCTGTTCTGTCGGGCGCGCGAGGGAATCCCGGTACGGCGATTATCGCTATTCCGGGACCCCTCGCGCGGCAGCCACGCGCGGGGGTGACAGAAAAAGCGATTGTTTCCCTCAATCATTTTTGTTCAGCGGACTTACAACTCAGGACACACTAGTCTTCGGTCTCGTCCGAATCGGCGGGACTGCCCGAAGCGGCGCCGGCGCGGCGTGAGTATTCGAACATCCCGCCGCCGCGATTGCCGCCGAGATCGAACTCCGCGAAACCCAGGGTGGTGTAAATTCGCGAGCCTTCGGGACCCGGACGCGCGAGCGGCACAAACGCGCTGATCGCGCCGGTCATCGTGCGCGGGATCGATTCATCAGCAAGCGCGAATTCCGCACCGAGAGTCTCGGGAGGCGTGTCAGGTCCGGAGGTCTCAACCTCGATGCGGTGGACCGTGCATTCGCTCCACGTCGACGATGCGAGAATCTTCCCGCTGCGATGCTCGCCGGAATCGCCGCACACGGATCGCAACTCGACTGCGCTGCCGATGCTTCCCTTATCGAACGACGCCCACATCATTCGGCGCGAATCGAAACGAGTAGCCCCCAGTCCGGTGAAAGAAACACCGGCGCGCGCAAACCCGCCGTCGAACTCCGCGCGAAAACCGTCGATATTGATCGTTCCCTCGACACGCCCGAACAGTGGCTCCGATGCGCTCTTCGCTGCACCATCGTTAGCCTCGCCAAGACGCGACAGCATCTCTTCGAGCGACGCGCCTTGCGATGTCATCCGAATTGCTAGACGCATGTTTTCGTCGAGCCATCCCGAGGCGAGCGCGCGCTCGATACTGAGATAGTTGGCCGCGTCCGGGACGATCACACCCGGGCCGTTGAAGCCCAGTTCCAGCGCGCCGCGGCTGAGGCCTATCGACAACGGACCGAGGCTGATGCGGCCGGGCTCGCAGCTCACTTTTCCTTCTCCGGTAAACAGTGCGACGCCTCGATTCGGAAGGAGAATCATCACGCGCGCGCCGATCGCACCCGGCCCGAGGTCGAAGCTGGCCATCGCGCCCGCTTTCGACATCGGATCGAACAACTCGACTCCGATTCGCGTCGGCATCGGAACCGGCGCCGGCGTCGCGGGACGCCGCGGCGAAACTGGACGCGAAGCATGACGAATTACGTGAACATCGGGAGCCGCTGGTCGCGAAGCGCGAGCGCCGAATACGTCGCCGATCGACGCGACGCAATTGCGGCGCAGCTCCCCGGGCATCCTGAGCGCGACGGAAAGCTCGAACTGGGCCGCGTCGACGCTGCCCTTCGCGGCCATCGAGGACAGGCGCTTGAGCGCCCCCGCATCGCTGTCCGCATATCGATCGGTGAACGCTTGGAGCAGGTTCTGCGCGCCGCCCGCCGGATATCGAAGTCCGAAGCTCGCCGCTATTCCGTGCGACGAAAGCCTGCGCGTCAGTTCCGCGAGTTCGCCGTGGATAAATGCATCGCGGGCCGAGACATGCGCGGAACCGGCCGGCCGAAGCTCGTCGCCATGGCGACGCAGCCCCAACCCGAGATCGAGCCGCGGCTGAATAACATTCCATCCGTGGATGATGAGCACGGTCGCGTGCCCATGACGTTCGACGATCGCTTCCAGATGGTTCTCAATCAGCTCGAGGAACCACGGAGCGTGCGCGAGCAGTTGCGAGAGCCGGTTCAAGTCGAGATGGTTGCGGTCCATCCCGTGATTGACAAGAGCAGTCGCGCGCAGCTGAGTTGCGAGATCGGCGGTTATCTCGGCCGTATAGAGATCGTTGACCTTGGGATTGAGGACCGCACGCGTCGCGGAGCCCATCCTGCCGCCGTGCGGAGCGATGAGGAGTATGGGCGCGGCGCCTTCGATTACGTCGAGCCACGACGCGTGCTCGGGGGCGACGATACTGCGACGTGGTTCGCTCACGATCGTGCCCTGTGCCGCTGCGCGCTCAGCGACTTCGCATGAAGCGCGAAAGACACGACGAAATAGTAGGCTACGTATGAGAGCGAGAGCGTCAACAGAATCGGATTCACGGCGGGAAGCATCGGCAGCATCGCGATCGTTATGCCGGCCCACAAGATTCCGAGCGCGACGGTCAGCGGTCTCAGAGCGCGGGTACGGCTGGGATAAATATACTTGATTGGAATGAACACCATAACCGCAAATCCGAGCAGGATCAGCGAATTCGCGGTCGTATCGAGATGGAGGCAGTACAGATAGAAAACCACCAGATTCCAGTACGACGGAAATCCGAGAAAGAAGTTGTCGTGCGTCTTGGCGTTGGTCTGCGAGAACTGGTACGCGCTCGCGATCATCACGACGCACGCAACCGCGAGCCCCGGCCATCCCGATGCGACGATGCCCGCACGCAGCGCCAGAAACGCGGGCGCGACGACATAGGTCAGATAGTCAACGATATTGTCGAGCAGCGGACCGTCGATTTCCGGCGCGCGGGATTTGACGTTCACGAGACGGGCGAGCGTGCCGTCGCTGGAATCGATCACGATCGCGACCGCCATCGCGATAAACGATGCGCGGAAATCGCCTCCCGCTGCGAAATGAATCGCGAGCAGTCCCAGCGCCGCGCCCAGAGCGGTATAGAGATGAACTCCGAACGCGAATGCCCGCAGAATTGATTTTTTCGATCGTGCAGCAGGAATAGCGGCGGACGACAAGGGCGCGCCTTCTAGTCGGTCGGACGCAGATGACGCGGACCGAAATAGTCTTCCAGAACGGTCATGAACGGGCCGCACGAGCGGCGGCGTTTGACGTGGGCGAGCGCCTCGTCGAGCGACATTTTGCGGCACGCACGCAGATAGGCGATCGCGAGCGTCGGCGCGCGATTCAGTCCGGCGTTGCAATGCAGATAGACGGGGCGGTGCGAGGCGACGAGACCGCGCAGATCTTCGAGCGCGACCTCAAGCCGCTCGCGCATCGCGTCCGCGCTGCCGTCTTGTATCGGAGTTCGGACCAGCTTGATTCCGTGCCGGCCATAAGTCTCGCGCATCGCGGCGATATCCAGCGAGTTCAGCCGCAGGTCCTCGTCGTCCTGAAGATTATGAACGGCTGATACGGCGAAGTTCTCGCGCAGCCACGCGATATCCTCGTGCCGGGGATATTCGCCGACGAGAAGTTCAGGGACGATTTCGCTTACGGAAGGACGGGTATGTCGAATCGCACGGATGTCGTGCTCGGGTCTTTTCTCCCACCAATTCACGCTTCAAATCTAATCATCGACAGGCTCGGACACCAAGACCAAATGGCCGCTCATCCTTTGGCGTGGCGGCGCGACTCCCGCGTTGTGTCGCGCGGGCCGTGCGACGTCTTCGCGGGCGCAGGCAGCATCGGCGGCGTCTCGATACCGCGCAGTATTTTCGTGCGATTCGCCGGCGCAAGCTCCATCACTGCATTCCTCAGCAAATCTGCCGCCTTGCGATACGCTCCCGCGCCTTCGGCGCTCTCCGCGGCTTCGCGAAGCTGCGCGTTCGTGATGATTCGCCCGATTCGTACCTCGACCGGATGCTTGTGCGGGAACAGGCTCCCCTTTCCAAGCACCTTGTGAGTGCCGCTGATATGGATAGGCAACACGTCGCATCCGCTGCGCAGCGCGAGGTAGCCCGCGCCGCTCTTGAAATCCTGCATCGCGCCGTCCGGCGAGCGAGTACCTTCCGGAAACATCAGCACGCTCTTTCCAAGCGCCATCTCGGCGAGCGCCTCGTCGAGCGATTCAAGTTGCGCGCGCTCGCGGTCGAACGGAATCAGCGTGGTCAGATTGCTTACGATGAATCGCCGAGCGGGCGTGTTGAAGAAATAGTCCTTCGCGGCGAGGACGACCAGGTTGCGGCCCATCTCACCGAGCGCGTGGCTGACGAGCGCGAAATCGAGATGACTCGAATGATTTGCGACCACCAGCAGATTCGAGTTCATCGCTACGTTGCCGCGTCCGATGATCACGGGCTTAAGCCATGAATCGAAAGCCGCGCGCTGCCCGCGGCGCACAATCATCCGTCCGATCGACTTGAGCGCCGACGGGAGCGCGGGCGTGAACGGCTCCGCGTACTTCGCATACGACGGCATCGGCAAACGCGCCGCCGTTCCATTCGTGTTGGCGGCAACGCGCTGAAGATCCTCGACAGTGCGCAAGTCGCCGAGTTCTTCGGGCCCAACGTCACGTCCGATATGCAGTCCGATACGCTCGCCGAGTTCGGCCAACGCGAGCGAATCCAATCCGAGGTCCTCGATAAGGCGCGTTGCGGGCGAAATCCTGACCGCTTCGCTGGAGACCATCGCGAGCGCCTCGGCCAGCCACGGCTCGATTTCCGCACTCGCTCCGGTCTCGGCAGGGCGCGATTCCTCGAGCATCCGTCGCAGAGCGGCGACGACTTCGTTGCGCTTGATCTTGCGCGTGCGCGTGCGCGGAATTTCGTGATCGGTAAAGCGGATAATCCTGATTCGCTTGTGCGGACTGAGTCCCGCGCCGGTCTTGTCGAAATGCGCGCGCAGGCGATCCTCGACGGTGCGTCGGCTCGTTGCGCCGCGTCCGTAGGCGGGCACAATGAGAGCGGCGGGCTGCTCGCCGTCACCTACCTTGATTCCAACAACAGCGATTTCCTTGATATCCGAATGGCGGCCGTAGACTTCTTCAAGTTCATCTATGTAGACATTGTTGCCGCCCGCGTCGACGATCACGTCCTTGGCGCGTCCGACGATGAACAGATTTCCGTCGCAGTCGAGGCGGCCGAGGTCGCCTGTATGCAGCCATCCGTCTTTGAGAACGGCGTCAGTAGCGGCTTGATTGCGATAGTAGCCCGCCATCACGTTGGCGCCACGCACCAGAATCTCGCCGACGTCACCGTCGCCCTTGAGCTTCACTTCGAGCTTCTGAAGCGGCTTTCCGACCGAACCCGCGACGAGCTTGTCCTCGGGCCGCGCCGTGCTTACCACGGGCGCAGCCTCCGTCAGGCCGTAACCTTCGAGCAGGCGAATTCCGATGTCGTTGAAAAACTCGGAGACGCGATGTGGCAGAGCCGAGCCGCCGCTCACAGCGAGCGTAAGCCGGCCGCCGAGGGCGTTGTGCGCCTGGCGGAACAGAATCGAGGCGAGGTTGATTCCGGAATCCTTGTTGAGCCGGCGATTGAGATCGCGCAGTTGATCGAACGCGGCATGGACAAACGGGCCGCGCGATTCGACCTCGTCGACGATGCGGCGATGGACTGCCTCCCAGAGCGCGGGCACGCCAATCAGCGCGGTCGGGCGGATGTCAGCCAGCGTGCGCGAGAGATTTTTCGCGTCGACTCCTATCGGATAGGCGATCGTCGCGCCGCTCGCGAGCGGCAGCAGCATCCCGCACGTGAACTCAAACGTATGATGAAGCGGCAGGAGAGAGAGCACGATATCTTCGCCGCCGAGCACGAACACGCGCGAAAGCATCGCGACTTCGGCGGTGAAGTTCGCATGCGTCAGCATCACGCCTTTGGGAGCGCCGGTCGTGCCGGAAGTGAAAACGATCGAGGCGATCTCTTTTCGATCCGGCTCGGGCTGAGCGGCTGCGCCGCCGCGCAGGATGAACGGTCGCGACAGTTCGCCGAAATCGATTTCGACTGCGCCACCGGTCGTTTCGGCAAGGGCGGTTTCGAGGCGGCTCGCAACCGCAGACGCTCGCACGACGGCGGAAGGCTTGGCAATCTTGCAAATCGGGGCGAGTTCGTCGGCGGAAATCAGATGGTCGAGTGGAACCGCGATCGCGCCCGCGTACATGATCGCGAAGAATCCCAGCACCCAATCGGGCGAATTCTCGCCGATCAGCAAGACGCGATCGCCCGGCTTCACGCCGCGTCCCGCAAGCAGGAGCGCGGCGCGACGCGCACTGTCGCGGAGCTCGCGATACGTTATCGAGGAGCGATTGCCGGACTGAAGCCGCGCGATCAGCGCGGTGCGGCCCGCATAACGATCCGCGGCGCGATCGAGAAGATCAACGAGCGTGCGGAATCGCGGCAGCAGGTTGGGGCGCCCGCGGGTATGCAGATCGAGCTGGGGAAAAATGTGACGCCGCAGGCCGGGCAGATGTACGTTGATCCAGTAATCCGCCCAGTCGATCCGGTCGGGACGAAACGGATGCATCGCCGCGTCGGACGGCTTCAGCGATGCATAGAGCTTGCGGATGTTCTCGCCGTGGAAAGTGTAAACGAGTTCCTGGATGTAGGGGCGGTAAACCTCGACCAACTCGCGCGCGAGATCGGCGTTGTCCTTGACGCGATCGACGAGATTCTCGAACTTGCGCGGACCCTCTGATTCCTCGCCGGCAACACTGCGTGCGAAGGACGCGACGTGCTTGAGGATTCGCGGAATCTTGTCGCTCACCAGTTCGTAGGTGTCGTGCGATACGACGACCGCTTCGATGTGAGGAGCGAGACGGCCCATCGCGCCGCCCTCGCGTCGATGCTCGCGGCGGTTGCTCAACCCGGTCAGCTCGACAAGACGGCGCATCGGAAGCGGATTCAAGTCCGATGTGCAGAGTTGGTATACCGCGCGATGGCGACGCAGCATAAGTTCGCCGAGGATCGGAATCATCGCGTGCGCGACCAGATCGACCGGGATCACGTCGAGCGCCAGGTTCGCCTGCGCCGGATAGAATCTGAAGCCGCGCCCGGACAGATAAGTCAGCGGCGCGCTGGTATTAACGCCTTGATTCCATCCTGGGAACGGATCTTTAAGTGCGCTCTCGATGACGGCGGGCCGGACGATCGTTACTGCGAGCGAATCGCGTTCAGCGAGCACGAGTTGCTCGCCCAGGCTCTTCGTGTAGCTGTACGTGTTCGGCCATCCCCAACTCTGTGCGCGCTCACGCCCGATAACCTTCAGGCGCTCGTCAACCCATCGCTTGCGTTTCCCCTCGCTGAGCCGCACGGAACCGCCGTTCTCTTCTGAAGAACTATCGTCATCGACAGTGTCGCCGAGTTCGGATTGACGAACCTGGTCATGCGATTCCGCTTCGACGCGATCGATCGCGGAGAGCGCATCGCGGATTTCCCGTTCCAGCGAGAATCCGCGCTTGCCGTTCGGACACCAATCGCACGGAATATCGTCCTCGTAGCGATGGCCGTCGCTCGCGCCTGCGACGTAGCAGGTCGATACGTGCATCATCGCCGCGTCGTGCCGACGGCAGTACTCGATTACGTTGCGAACTCCGGTTGCATTGATCGATATCGCTTTTTCGAGCGACGCTTCGAAGTTCACCAATCCCGCGCAATGAACGACCGCGTCGAGCGCGCCGCGCTTTACGGGATCTGCGCCGTCGGAGACCAGGCCCTCGATCGTAATGTCGCCAGGGATGACGGTTATCTTCTCCGCGATGAATGAATCGAAACGCGAGCCCAAATGATCGCGCAACGGGCCGAAGACTGGCGAGTCGATCACTTCGCGGTTGAATCGATTCGTAGCGCCGCGCTTGTCGCCGCGTACAAGGACGTAGACGCGCTCGACCTCCGGATGCCACCGCATCAGCAGCATCAGGAAAACTTTGCCCAGGAATCCGGTCGCGCCGGTCAGGAGGATGCGCCGGCGCTTCAACACCTCTTCGAGCGCCGGAAAAGACACGCGGCTCGGAAGCTTTCGATTTCCGTTGCTATTCGACATCAGCGATCATCAGCGGCGGTAAATGCAAGTATGTGATGGTTGCGGAGCGGCCCTGCTCTGCGGTCGCCATCGCGATCGCCTCGTCGAGCGTGTCGGCCGATTCCCATCCGAGGCGCGCAGCGACCTCGGGTTCTTCGCATCCGGCGGCGATGACGCGTCCAAGATGCTGGCGCGCGGGCTCGCCCCAATACCACATGTAAAACGGATGCACGCCGTGGAAGGCGTTTCCGTAGCGATACATGTGGATGTACGTGGGATTGCGCGCGAACTCGTGCTCGAAGACGCGTCCAAGTTCCGTAGCGTCGGTGGTCTGCGCGAGGCATCGATGGAAAAACTCGATGTAGCTCGGATGGTGCTCGGGATGGAACTCGTCGCGCAG
>DASPQU010000047.1:0-6273 GCA_035624805.1 Binataceae bacterium (SeqCode)
GTCAGACGGGCGATCCCGAATGGGTGAGACGGGCTTCGTACGACGTCGTGGGGCAGGCCGTCGGCGGCACGATGTATCAGACCGGATCGCCCGATCCGGAGCCTCCCATGCGCGCCGCGCCATGGATCGGCGATTACATCACGGCGCTGTTTGCGCTGTGGTCTGCGCTGGCGGGTCTCACCTATGCGCGCGCGACAGGCAAGGGACAATCGATTGACGTCGCGCAATACGAGGCCGTCCATCGTACACTGGGCGGCACGATGCTCGAATACTTCCAGAGGGGTATCGTGCGCGAGCGTTCGGGCACCAAGGCAAGCGGGTTTCAGCCGCTCGACGCGTTTCAGGCGCGCGACGGATGGGTGGTCGTGGGTGCTCTCGGCGAAGAGAAGTTCGCGGCTGCCACCGGGTTGATTGGCCTCGATCCTGCCGACGAAAAATGGCAGAGCGCGCGAACCGATATCGACAGTATCGCAGGAATCGAATGGGATGCACTCCTGCGCGGATGGATCGCGCAGCGTACCGTGAACGAAGTTGTAAAGGCGATGAACGATATCGCCGTAGCGGCTGCTCCGATAATGAACGCGCGCGATATCGCCGAGAATCCGCAATACAAAGCGCGCGGGATGCACATCGAATGGGAGGACGAAGTCTGCGGGCGCGTCAAGGGAATCGGAATCGTGCCCAAATTCTCGCTGACGCCTGGGAAAATCTGGCGAGGCTCGGCTGCTATCGGCGCCGATAACGATCGGATCTACGGCGAGATGCTGGGCGTCGATCGCGCGACCCTCGCATCCCTGCGCGAGAAGAAAGTGATTTGACGAACTGGGTGAGCGCCGCGTGTCTCAGGACGATGCTCGCCTGAGGATGGTATACTTTCCCTGATGGCGCGGGTTACTCCTTCCAATCGCAAACAGGCGGCTGCCATGCTCCGCTCGGCCGAGGGCGGCTCCACGCTCACGCGCGAAGAATCCAAAGAAGCGCCACGCTTCGGCTCGCTCGTTGACTATCCAAAGCAAGAGCAGACGGCGGAGCACGGCAGCGATGCGCCGTCTGACGACGCGATCGATCGCAAGCTCGACACAACCCGGCCCGAGCCGGGCGTTTATCTTCTCAAGGATAAGTCCGGAAAGGTCCTCTACATCGGCAAAGCGAAGTCGCTGCGCACCCGTGTTCGCGCCTACTTCCGGGACGGCGGCGACGGTCGCTTTCAGGTGCGCTTTCTCATGCGGCGGGTGGCGGACTTGGATACTCTTGTCACCACGAATGAGAAAGAAGCGCTGATCCTCGAAAACAACCTCATCAAGCAATACAAGCCGCGCTACAACATCCGGCTCAAAGACGACAAGTCGTACCTGAGCGCGAAAATCACCAATCACGCGTGGCCGCGAATCACGGTGACGCGACGGATTGTAAAGGACGGAGGGAAATACTTCGGTCCATTCGGTTCTGCGGACGGACTTCGCGAAACGATCGACGTGATCCGTAAGGTCTTTCCGTTGCGAACGTGTTCGGACGGGGTGTTTCGCAATCGCGCGCGCCCGTGCCTGGAATATCAAATCAGGCGATGCATGGGTCCCTGCTGTATCGCGGTCGACCGCGAGGAATATCAGAAGCATCTCGACGCCGCGCAGATGCTGCTCGAGGGCAAGAATCTCGAACTGCTGAAAGAAATGCGTGAGCAGATGAAGGCGCATGCCGAGCGGCTGGAGTTCGAGGCCGCCGCACGGACGCGTGACCGAGTGCGCGCGATCGAAAAGACCGTCGAGCGTCAGACCGTTTTGCATCATTGGGGAATCGATCAGGACGTCTTCGGACTCTATCGCGAGGGCGGATTCATCGAGGCGATCGTGCTTATGGTGCGCGGAGGCAAGCTCACGAGCACGAAAAGCTGGAGCTTTCAGGATCTGGAGTTTGCCGATCAGGACGTACTCGCCGACCTGCTGACGCAATACTACGCCGGCGCGGCGAATTTCCCCGATGAGGTGATCGTTCCGGTCGAGATTGAAGATGCCGCCGTGCGCGCCGAACTCCTCTCCGAAAGGCGAGGCAAGAAAGTCGAGTTTCTCACCCCGCAGCGTGGCGAAAAGCTTCGCCTCCTCGAAATGGCGATGGACAATGCGCGCCAGAGCTTCGCGTCGCGACGCGAGAACGAGAATAAGCGCGAGAAGATGCTCGACGATCTGCGCACCAAGCTTCATCTCCATAACTCGCCCAAGCGGATGGAGTGCTACGACATCTCGAATCTTCAGGGCACGCTCGTCGTCGGTTCGCAGGTCACGTTCGACGAAGGCGAGCCGCGCAAGGATTTGTATCGGCGGTATCGAATCCGCGGCTTCGAAGGTCAGGACGACTTCGCAAGCCTCTATGAAGTACTGAAGCGGCGGCTTGAGCGGGCGAAGCGCGAGAATGAATTTCCCGATCTTCTCGTCATCGACGGCGGCAAAGGCCAGCTCAACGTCGCGATCGCCGCGCTCAAGGAGACTGAGCTTAACGATCAGATCGACGTGATCTCGCTCGCCAAGCAGCACGTGCTGAATGATCGGGCTGAAGCCAACGTGGTGAAGAGCGAGGAGCGCGTCTTCCTGCCTAATCGCAAGGACCCTATCGTCCTGCCCAAGAACTCGACCGCGCTGTTCCTGCTGGTGCGCATCCGCGACGAGGCCCATCGTTTCGCCATCACCTACAATCGCGAGTTGCGCCGCCGCGCTCGGCTGCGATCGATTCTCGATGACATCGACGGTATCGGTCCCGTCCGCCGTCGGGCGCTGCTGCGTCATTTCGGCAGTCTCAAGCGAATCCGCGAGGCCAGCGCCGACGAGATCGCGCAGGTGAGGGGGATGAATCGCGATCTGGCGGGGGAGATCCGACGCCACCTTGATGCTATGGCCGCACTGCTGGATTCAGAGGAGCGATCGGGGGCGCAGAATGGCGAACAGTCCGCCGCGGCGGAAGCGGGTCTCTCGACGGTTGGCCCCGCTGACGAACTCGTACAGGCGCAGGTCGAACCGCCGGCCGGCGAAAAACCCGGCGCCGCCGAGTAGTTACCTAAGGAGCCTCTGAATAAGTCGGCGTGCTTACAAATGCCCCTGCTTGTCATCCCGAGCGAAGTGAGCAACGCGAACGAAGTCGAGGGATCTTGGACAGCTTCGCGTAAGCGAAGTTGGTGCCGGTCTTTTGTCCGCGCAGCGCTCCTTATTTGGGCAGAGGCTCCCTAAACATCAAGTTATCGATTTTCGCCTCCCGGTCGGATATAGATATTCGCGCGGAAACGGGAGGACAGGCTCATCGCCGCGGTCAGCACGATCCAGACAATCGTAGCCGGGCAGTATGCGGACGAAGCTCCGCGCGTCGCTACGCGATCGGGCGCTGCCGGCCGCGCGCTACCATGGTTCGTCCGCTTTCCGCCCATCTACGGCGTCGCAATTGCGATTGTGGCCGGTGACGCGCTCGGCGCTCTTCGTGTCAATCTTTCGTTGTGGCTCGCCGTAGTGCTGGCCGGCGTTGCCCTCCTTGGCTTTGTGGCCCGCGCGCCTTCGGTTGCGACAGCGATCGCGCTGACTGCGATCACGGCCGCTGCAAGCGTTCCTTCGTATCAACTGGTAGCGCCACCGCAAGGCGGCGTCGGGATGCGACGATTCGAAGAAGGCAGCGTGCTCACGATGGAAGGCACACTGACGCGCGAACCGGAGCGGATGCCGGATCACACGCGACTCTATGTGAACGTTTCGCGCGCGGGAGACGGGGAGGAGGCGTTATCGCCGGAAAACCAGCCGACCCTCACCAGCCGCTCCGCGGCGTCCTCTCCCTGGTCAGGGAGAGGACGCGAAAGGGTCGGCGCGATTCGTGTGGTCGTCCAGGGCGCCGACGGGCGTTACATCGCCGATGCCGGACGAATCGGAGATATGGTTCGCTTCTCAGGGCGGCTGCGCTTTCCGCGCAACTACGGGGATCCGGGCGAGTTCGACTACGAAGGCTTCGTGTCGCGTGAGGGAATCGACGCGACGATGATGGCGAAGGAAGGCGAGAGCGGGCGGTCGATAACGATCCTTGCGCGTCATCCGAGCTTCCCTACGAGCCAAGTCGAGTCGATACGCCGACGTATCGCGAATTTCATTGGTCGCAACCTCCGCGATCCCGAGGCAGCCGAACTTCGCGCGCTCGTAATCGGCGATCGCGGCGGAATCACCGACCGGATGCATCAGGTGTTCGGACGCACCGGGATGGCGCATCTGCTGGTGATTTCCGGGCTGCATCTGAGCATGGTGGGCGCAGCTATTTTCGTGCTGGTGCGATTGCTCACCATGATCTCGCCCACGGCAACCGCTCGCGGATGGCCGAACAAGGCGGCGGCGCTCGCCGCCGGTGTTGGTGTGGCGGCATACGCCGTCATCGCAGGGCATCACGTTTCGACGATGCGCGCGCTGGTGATGGTCGTCGCGTACATGTTCGCAATCGTGATCGATCGCGCTCGCGAGGCGCTGGCGAGCCTCGCGCTGGCGGCGATCATTATCTGCGTCGCGATTCCGGGTTCGAGCGCCGATATCGGATTCCAACTGTCGTTCGCCTCCGTAATCACGATCGTGCTCGGGATGCAGCGCTATACGGCGTGGGCCTCGATGCGGCGCAGACTTCGGTCCATGTCAGGCGGAGTTGCGCCACGTCGCGAGATCGCGATCGAGTGGATAATGGGCTACGTCGCCGTCTCATTCTGGGCGATGATCGGCACGGCGCCTCTCACAGCGTACTACTTCAATCAGTTCTCGATCGTGGGATTGATCGCAAATGCTGTCGTCGTCCCGATTATGGGATTCGGCGGGACCGTGCTCGGTCTGGCTGCCTCAGCGATGAGCTTCGTTTGGGATGCCCCTGCGCGCCTGATGCTGTCCTGTGCGGGGCAACTAATCGCGCTCGGCAACTGGTGCGTCGATTGGTTCGTGCGATGGCCGGGGGCGTGGTTCGCGATGTTCACGCCGACGTGGATCGAAATCGCGCTTGTCTACGCACTACTCGCGATTTGGCTGACACGTCCGCTCCCAGCCTCGCCGTTCGATCAATCGCCGTCGAACCTCGAGGCGCTTCCAAAGACAACGCAGTATCGTCGGATGGTCGCGGCGGCGCTGACGATAGCTGCAATCGCCGACGCGGGATGGTGGACCTACGATCGATGGTTTGATTCGCGGCTTCGCGTCACGTTTTTGTCGGTAGGCGAGGGCGACGCTGCCGTTGTTCGCTACGGTGGGTCGCGCGTGATGCTGATCGATGCCGGAGGAGCAGGGCACGGTTTCGATGCCGGCGAGCGTCTGGTCGCGCGATTTCTCTGGTCGCAGAAGATCATGCGGGTGGATCAGATTGCGGTAAGCCATCCCGATCAGGACCATTTCGGCGGCGTCGATTTCGTCGCGCGCAATTTCAACCCGGGCGAGATATGGACCAATGGCGATCGCAGCGACGACGTCGGCTATCAATCGCTGATGGATACGATTGCAGCGCTGCGCATTCCCGTCCGAGTCGCCGACAACCGCTCGCCGCCTTTGGAGCTCGCCGGAACCACTATCGCCGTGCTCAATCCCAAAGCCGAACCCACCATCGTGCGAAACAACGCCTCGATGATTATCCGGGCCGAAAAGGGCGGAAGCGCCATCCTCTTCACCGGCGACCTCGAGGCGCAGGGCGAGCGCGCCTTGATCGACACTGGAGCCGACCTGCGCGCCGCGATACTCAAAGTGCCGCATCATGGAAGCCGAACCTCGTCGTCGTCCGAATTCATCGACGCGGTCCGCCCTCGCGCCGCCGTGATATCGCTCGGATATCGGAATCGATTCCATTTCCCCGCCGCCGAAGTGGTGGATCATTACCGCGCGGAAGGCGCGCATGTTTTGCGAACCGATATCGACGGGGCGGTGACAGCAACCATTGATGACGACGGCGCAATGAGCGTCGAAAGCTATCGCGGCTCTGATGTCGTGTCGTTCCCTGATGATTAAGCAACTCAAGGTTCGCCGATCTCAAGCGACGACCCTGCACTGGTTCATCTTAAGTCTGGTACTGTCATTCCCGCGCGTCTGATCTGTTCTATCTGGCGCGCGAAGGAATCCCGGCACAGCGCTTATCGCTATTTTCCGGGACCCCTCGCGCAGCATTTATCGACGCCGCTGCTCATCGGGCGATTCGCGACGGGGCCTGAAAAACGCGGGCGGGGGTGACAAATAAACGAGCGAACATTCGTGGTCCGAGGCTCAAAGTGACTCAGCGCTCACCACATTGTCAGATTCT
>DASPQU010000048.1:0-2396 GCA_035624805.1 Binataceae bacterium (SeqCode)
AGACGCGCCGGAAATCGCGCTGGCGCGCAAATGGTCCGGCGACAAGATGCTCATCCTACATCGCGGCGACGAAGTGGCCCTCATCTGGATGATCGTGTTGATCGATGAACCGAGCGCGCAGAGCTTCGCCCGCGCCTACGGACCGAAATTGCATGAGTTCGCAGGCAAGGATGTGCCGGTCGTGCTCGACGTCAAATCCGAGGCAGTTTTAGTAGTAGGCGGTGTCGGAAATGTTAACGAAGTGATGCGCGAAGTATGGAAATCGAGCACGATCCGGCGCGCGACACCTGCACCGATCGCTACCCGGCGCGCAGCATCAGGTGTACGAAGCGATCACAGTTTCGCAACCGCATCGCGGACCTTCTCCAGTATCTCGCGATCACCGCGGTAGGCCGCGCGACTCAGTGCGTCGTTCAGATCGAACCACGCGGAGACTTCCGTCTCGCTGTCGTGCCGCGAAAGATCCCCGCCTGTCGGAGTCATCAGGAAATAGCGCACGCGCTTAAAGATTCGTACGACCGGAGCGTCCGGTGAATCGTGCCATGAGAACACGTAGGAGATGTCGCCGAGCTTCTCGCCTGCTGTGACCTGGAGCCCGGTCTCCTCGCGCGTCTCGCGCGCCGCCGCGTCGACCATGCTCTCTCCCGCATCCAGCCTGCCTTTGGGCAACGTCCACACGTTCTTGCCTGCAGGTCGGACCATCACAACTTGCACGCGACCGTCTTCACGCCGCCATATGACACCACCCGCTGAGAATTCGCGCCGCGTCTCAGGACCGTCGCCCTTGCGCTGCGCACGTTTCTTGTAGGTCGGTGTCTCGCGCGAAGCCATGGCTCATCCAACATCCGCCAGACTGAATCCTAACGCGAGCATCGCTTTCAACCCTCCACGCGCAGGCTGCGACTCCGGGCTTTCGAGGCGCGGATCGCTCGCCAGCCACTGCTCCGCCATCTCGCGCGCGAAGCGAATCGTCGCGGCGTCGCGAACGTAGGAGACATACCGCAGCGGCAGCGCACCGCTTTGACGCGCGCCCAGCAGGTCGCCCGGCCCGCGCATATCGAGGTCCGCTTGCGCGATCTGATCGCCGCTTGCGCATCGCGTCATCACGTCCAGACGCTCGCTCGATTTTTCCTCCGCGCCGCCAGACTTGACCAGAAGGCATCGCGACGGCGTGCCGCCGCGCCCCACACGTCCGCGCAACTGATGCAATTGCGCCAGCCCGTAGCGTTCGGCGGCGACGATCACGATCGCTGAAGCTTCGGGCACATCGATGCCGACCTCAATCACCGTCGTCGAAACGAGAACGTCGATGTCTCCGGCGCGAAACGCGCGCATCGCCGCGTCTTTATCTGCCGGGCGCATCCGGCCGTGAATCGTTGCGATTCTCGCGTTCCTGAGCGCGCCGCGCTTCAGGCGGGTGGCGGCAGCCTCGACGGATTTCGGCTCGGAAGGCTCCGCATCGGGATCATCGTTGTCTGCAATCAGCGGGGCGACATAGTAGGCGCGACGCCCGGCCGCAATCTCCGCCGCGACTGCTTCGTCGACGCGATCGATCTCGGAAGCATCGAACGTTTCGGTGCGGATCGGTACGCGCCCCGGGGGCATCGCTGCAAGAATCGAAACGTCGAGATTCGCGAACAACACCATGGCAAGGCTGCGCGGAATCGGCGTCGCCGTCATCATCAGTACGTTAGCTTCGGGGCCCAGCGCTTTGAGGCGCGCCCGATCGAAGACGCCGAATCGATGCTGCTCGTCGATGATCCCGAGGCCCAGCTTCGCGATGCGCACCTTTTCCTGAATCAGAGCCTGCGTGCCGAACACGATCGGCACCACTCCGCGAGAAAGCCCATCGCGGATTGTGCGGCGCTGTTCGGCCGCGGTGCGACCGGTCAGGATCGCGGACTCAATTCGCAGCGGACCGCACAAGCGCTGGAACGCGGCGAAGTGCTGCTCGGCGAGGATCTCGGTCGGCGCCATCATCGCAACCTGCGCACCACTCTCGATCGCGCGAATTGCGGCCCAGAACGCAACGGCGGTCTTTCCGGAGCCGACATCGCCAATCAGGATTCGATTCATCTGCCGCGTCGATTCGAGATCGTGACGGATCTCTTCGATAGCGGTCCGCTGATCACGTGTCAGCTCGAAGCCAAGATCCCGAACAAACGCCTCGGACAGTTTGCTTTTGGCGTCGAGACTCAGACCTGAGCGACGTGCGCTGCGCTCGCGTTCGATACACATCGCAAGTTCGAACGTGAACAGTTCGTCGAGCGCGAGCATGTGATGCGCGGCGGAGCGACCGCTTTTCAGCTCGGCCATATCGGCGTCGTCGGACGGGTGATGGATTGCTCGCAAGGCTGTGCCGAGCGAAGCGATGCCATGCTGACGGCGCATCGCTT
>DASPQU010000049.1:0-3250 GCA_035624805.1 Binataceae bacterium (SeqCode)
CGGTCGCGTCGAGCATGCTCTGGCGCATCCTGTCCCCCGCGGCCTGCCTTTCGAGCACGGCCTGCTCGACGGCAGGCTTTTGCTTGCGCCAGAAATAAAGCGGGACCTTCGCGCCGAGCGTCAGCATGTAGTAATCGCGCATCCCCGGCCCGGTCTTCTGGTACATGTAGGAGAGGCTGAAATCGGGGATGTAATCCTCTTTCGCCATCTGCAGTTCGGTCGCGCTCTTCGCCTCGAGATGGCGCGCCATCAGAACGTCGGGCGCGCGATCGGAGGCGATTTCCTTGAGTTGCGCGCGATCCATCTTGAACGTCTGGGGCTGGATATCGCCGATTTCGATATCCGCCGACGACGGCTCGCGTCCGAGGATCGATTTGAGCGTCGCCTGACGCTCGGCGATGTCGTCGCGGGTCATCTCGATGTCCTTCAGAATCGAGGTCATCTCTAGCTGCGCCTTGATCACGTCCTGGTTCTGCGCTTTGCCGAATCGATACTGATCCTCGGTAATCTTCTCGATTTGTGTCAGACGCTCGCGCGTATCGGCGAGGAGATCGCGGCGCTTGGCGAGGAAATAAAGCTCGAAGGCGTTCTCGCGCACCTTCTCGGCCACCGTGCGCCGCGCGGATTCGTAATCCTCGGCGCCCGCGAGCGCGTCGTGAGTAGCCTGCTCCCCGCGCAGTCGAAGCTTGCCTGGCCACGGAATATCCTGACTCGCACCGAATCCCGTGTAGTAGAAATCGCTGGTCTCGTAACCCTCGAACGGCTTGGGCCCCCCGACGGTCAACTGCTGCAGCGTGATCTCAGGATCCGGAAGGGTGGAGACCTGCGACGCGACCTTGTTCAGCGCCTGATAATGGCCGCGCGACGCCGTCAGAAGCGGACTCGCGCGCATCGCCTCGGCGACGAGAGCCTCGATTGGCTGCGCGTGATTGGCGGCCGCGGCAGATTCGGGCTTGTCGCCATTGTCGCCGGACGCGAGCGCAGCGCCCGAGGCGGCCATCGATGCGACGACGACCGCGATAATCAATCGCGCGACTCGTTTGCGAATTCGGTAAATGTCGTAGCTCATTCGATCCTCGAAACGATCGATTTCCTGGTAGAAATCGATCCATCGTGCTCAAACCTTGCGTCCGCGTCGGATTCGCAGAGGCAATCGGATGCGAACGCACGAACGCACCGCGCATCACGCGGGCGCGTCGTTCAGTCGACGAGGTCGAGGATTAGATCTGACGTGAGCAGAGAAGTGCGCGAGAAGGAGGGTCGCCGGGCGGCGAACCTTGAAGCGAAGCTGCGGCGAAATGCCGCTCAATGCTGAGTGTGTATAGAGCCGCTGTGGTCGACGATGCGATTCGGACGTTTTCCGGGCCCGTGTTGTTCGCGGGATTCGTTTCGGCGGTGTCCGCGCGATGCGAGACCTTGCAGCACTTCGAGTGCGCCGGCATCGGTATCTGATGCTTCGAGCACATCGTGGCGCAGCATTCTTTTTCGGAAGTAACCTGCGGCACCGCCGCGAGGCATCCCGCGCCACTCCATCCGAGAAGCATCACGATGGCCAGAACGGCGGCGCCAAACTTACGCATCGAACATTAAACTAAGCGCAACCGGGACTTATAGCAAATCTCGCGATCGCGGGACTTCTATTAAAGACCTATCTGGGTTATTGGTTGCGTTTGATTTCAACACATTGAGAGGGCCGAGATGGAATTCCAGTTCAACGCCAAGACGCAGGAACTGCGCAAACGGGTCGATGACTTCATGCAGGAGAACATCTTCCCGAACGAGAAAAAAGTCTTCGAGGAAGTCGAGAAGTCGTCCAACCATCACGCTGAAGCGCCGACGATGAAGGAGATCCGCAAGAAGGCCAAGAGCCAGGGTCTCTGGAACCTCTTCCTACCCGACAAAGAGCACGGCGCAGGCCTTACGAACTTCGAATACGCCCCGCTATGCGAGCTGATGGGTCGCAGCTTCCTGGGAGCGCGCGCTTTCAACTGTATGGCGCCGGATACCGGCAACATGGAGATCCTCGCCGAGTTTGGGACGCCGGATCAGAAGAAGCGATGGCTGCAGCCGTGTCTGGAAGGCGAGATGCGCACCTGCTTCTCGATGACCGAGCCGGAGACGCCGGGCTCCGATCCGACGCAGCTCAAGACGCGCGCGGTCCGCGAGGGCGACTTCTACGTCATCAACGGACATAAATGGTTCACGTCCAACGGCATCGGATCGGCGTTCGCAATCGCGATGGTCGTGACCGATCCCGAAGCGGAGCCGCATCGCCGCGCCAGCCAGATTATCGTTCCGACCGATACTCCCGGATTCAACATCGTTCGTCCCGTCCCCGTGATGGGTCATACGGGCGGCGGCGGCCATTGCGAGGTCATCTATAAAGATTGCCGCGTGCCGGCGACGATGATGCTCGGGCGCGAGGGCGACGGCTTCGCGATTTCGCAGGCACGTCTCGGCCCCGGCCGTATCCATCACTGCATGCGAACGATCGGCATCGCGGAACGCGCGATGGAGCTGATGTGCAAGCGCGCGGCATCGCGATGGACGCACGGCAGTTATCTGGCGGACAAGGCGAACATCCAGGAATGGATAGCCGATTCGCGCATCGAGATCGATTCGACGCGCCTGATGGTGCTCAACGCGGCGTGGAAGATGGACACCGCGGGCAAGAAGGAAGCGCGTCAGGAAATCGCGATGATCAAGGTGATGGCGGCAAACATGGTGATGCGCGTGCTGGATCGCGCGATCCAGGTTTTCGGCGCGGCGGGAGTCAGCGACGATTATCCGATCGCTCGTTTCTGGCGCGAGAGTCGCGCGCTGCGAATCGCGGACGGCCCGGATGAAGTCCATCGTATGACGATCGCCCGTCGCGAAATACGCAAGTACAAGTAATCACACCGACACGATCTCACAGCGGCGGCGTGGATATCCGCGCCGCCGCTGTTTTCTTTGTGCCAAGTGGGACAGGCGTCCCTGCCAGTCCAGCGTCGCCGTGCAATCGGGAATCTCAGCACGCACCTGTCCGGATGGGCTCGCCAACAGACCGGATTTAGGGAGCGAGATTGGCTAGGCCGGAAGTATCGCCGTCGTGTACGACGCCCACAGACGATGCAGGCAAGGCCGCAAGGTCCACGAATTGAACTTCCTGCATTGCGGCGAGATCTTCGATCCGGTCGATGGGGACCAGGGCTGTGATTCTCCCTTGCTCGGTAGCGCTGGCGATGACGGACCCTCCAAGCGAAGCGAT
>DASPQU010000050.1:0-2904 GCA_035624805.1 Binataceae bacterium (SeqCode)
AGGCCGGGCGCGCGATTGAAGCGGACGATGACATGCAGGCACGCGGGAATTCCCGCCTCTTCGCATTCGCGCCAGATCGGATCGAACATCGGATCTGAAAAGCGCCTGCCGTTGATCGGCTCGGGGGCGAGAAAAATCCCCTTGAATCCCAGCTTGAGGCATCGACGCAGTTCGGCCAGCGCCGTCTCGGGATTCTGCAGCGCGAGATGCGCGATCTTTATCATCCGATCCGGCGCGCCTGAGGCGTGATCGTTGAGCCAGTTGTTGTAGGCGCGCGCATACGCCGCCGCGAGCGCATCGTCGGGCGTGTCCCACAGGATGCCGACAGTAGGGAACAACACGCCAGCATCGACTCCCCACGCGTCGAGCAGCTTTGTCCGATCATCGGAGCGATAGCTCGCCGGAGGGCATCCTTCCGCGTACGTGACGGCGCCGGGCGTAAGCAGTTTCTGCCTATCGATACTCACGCCGCCCAGGCCGCCGAGCACGCCTTTGAGCAGGGGCTGGTTGTCGATGTACATGACCTCCATCGAGTCAGCGGGGTCGCGCGCGATTCGGATGGCGCGGCTGCGAAACTCAGGCTCCAAGTAGCTTTCCCAAAGGTCGGCAGGCTCCATCACGTGGGAGTCGCAATCGATGACAAGATTTCCGGGTTGAATCGGGGTCGCGATGCTCATTGGTTTTCCGGCCGTCAATGGAACAGGGAGTTCGCGGCGGCAACGATCATTATTACGATACCGACGGCAACGATCGCCAGAGTGATTTCGGCCTTGCGATCGGCGGCGGATTGCTGCTCGGGCGTAAGCGCGGTTTCCTGATGGGCGGAATGGAAGCCGGTGTGATGGCCGGTGTGCGAGGTGTAATAAATGCCGGTGCCGGGGATTCCGACCGTCCGCGTAACGCCTCGCGATCCTACGGTCACATGCGCGCCTCGCATGCCCATCGTGAGACTGGGCCCCGACTTCGACAGATTGACCGACAGCCCCGGAAAGATTCGCATCCGTTTGTAGAATCTAAAGCTGCCCATGTCGCGCTATTCGTCGGACCCTCGGCGCAACCGGAAGAACTCGCGCAGCAGTGCGGCGCATTCTTCCTCCATGATGCCGCCGTAGACCTCGAAGCGGCTGTTGAGCCGGCCGTCGCGGCCGATATCGTAAACCGATCCGAATGCGCCCGCCTTCTCGTCGCGCGCGCCGTACTTCACAATCGCGACGCGCGCGTTGACCAGCGCCCCCGCGCACATCACGCACGGCTCGAGCGTCACGTACACGGATGCGCCCTCGAGGCGATACGTCCCAAGCGTCAGCCCGGCTTCTCTGAGAGCGATTATCTCGGCGTGCGCGGTCGGGTCGTGTGATGCGATCGGACGATTATGTCCTCGTCCGACGATCCTGCCGTCAACTACGACGACGGCGCCGACGGGGACCTCGCCCTCCGCCTCGCCTGCGCGCGCCTCGGCGATAGCCGCCGACATGAATTCGATATCGGAGCTTGCCACGCTTCCAGTCTATATCAGCGCGGGCGGCCAAATGGCTTCTCCGAGGCGCAGGGTCAAACAGATATCTTGATGACGGGCCTCACCTCGATAGTGCCGTACGCGGCCATCGGGATGCCCTTTGCGATTTCGCAGGCTTCGTCGATATCGGCAGCCTCGATCAGGATGAAGCCGCCGAGATGCTCCTTGGTTTCGGCGAACGGGCCGTCGGTAGCCGACGCTTTGCCGCGTCGGACTCGGATACATCGCGCGGCGCCGACGGGTTGAAGAGCGTCGGACACGATGTATTTGCCGCGCCGGCGCAGCTCCTCGTCATAGGCTATCGAATCGCGATCGAGCACCGCTTTCTCCTGCGGCGAAAGAGCAGCCAGCGTTTGAGGCTCAAAGTAAACCAGGCACGAAAATCTCATTGCGTCGCTCCTTTGGAAATCGGTTGTGATCGCTGCCGTTTGGTAGTCGTTCGGGAGCTCGCGGGATCGACACTTCCGCGTGGTTGAGCGCCTACCCCTCTATATAGTCCGTTGACTTTGGCGATGCGCCCGTCGAAGATTCCATCAGGAGCCGCCGCTCATGAGAAAATTGCTGCTGTTCGCGATGGCGATGTCGATCTCCGCCCCTGCCCTCGCCGGCGCCCGTATCGACGTACAATCGACCGACGCTGCGAAAGAATCCGCTCGTCAGGAGTCGCATCAGCGCTCGTTGAACGAGCATCCGAAGACGCAGCCCGTCCCCAACGACGATCTCAGAGTGGTCATCACCAAGGACGCGATCGCGCGCTCCTGCTGTCGTCCGCCCGATCTCGTGGTCGCCGGCAAGGTCACGAATATCACCGCGCATCCGATCAACTACGTCAAGTTCATTTTCTCGTTCGAGGACGAAAACGGGAAAGTCGTCTACGCCGAGGACGTGTACAATCGACGCGCGGAGAGCATGGCCGACGATTCGGAGGTCCAGCGAATCCTGAAGGAAAAACCCCATTTCGCGCCGCTCGGACCCGGCGAAAGCGATACTTTCGCCTTCTCTATCCCGACCCCGTTGCTGCCTCCGTTCGCGAAGGTGGAGCTTTTCGCCAACGACGTCAAAGCCGAGCAGGTCAGCTCGCGGTCCCCGAATTGAGCATCGACATCGGAGAAATCAGCGCGAGTGAGCTCAAGGAACGACTTGACCGGGGCGAGCATCCGATAATTCTGGACGTGCGCGAGCCGTGGGAGGTGGAACTCGCGAGAGTAGCGGGCGCGACGCATATCCCGATGGGCGACATCCCTGCGCGAATTTCCGAAATCGATGATAGCCGCGAAATCGTCGTGATGTGCCATCATGGAGTTCGCAGCGCGCAGGTCGCGATGTATCTCGCGCGTAACGGATTCGATCGCGTGAGCAATCTGAGCGGCGGTATCGAGGCGTGGTCG
>DASPQU010000051.1:0-4556 GCA_035624805.1 Binataceae bacterium (SeqCode)
GATTCATGCTCTCGACGAATTTGTCGAGTTGCGGACCGTATCCGACGGCGCGCAGGCCTTTCTCCACCGGTTGGAAACTTTTCGGAAGCAAAATCTTGATGGCGGGGTTGTCCGAGTAGCCTCCCGGCCGCCCGGTCAGCTTGACGGCCCCTTCGGCTGCATTCGTCAATGCCTCTTTGAGACCGGCTGACGCCTGTCCGCTC
The DNA here is from genome assembly GCA_035624805.1 of Binataceae bacterium (SeqCode). Taxonomy (GTDB): domain Bacteria; phylum Desulfobacterota; class Binatia; order Binatales; family Binataceae; genus DASPQU01. Next base: position 204 of record DASPQU010000051.1, read on the forward strand.
CCGTCGGAGACCTTGACGAAACCGGGAGCGTCGTTGTTTGCAGCAATCGCCAAAGTCGAACCCAGCAGCATGGAAGTCAGGATAAAGACGTGGATTTTCAGGCGGATCATCGAAGGCTCCTCACGTAATTCGGGTCGGACAAATCGAGCCGGATTATGGTCCGACAGTTGTCGCGTCGAACGCAAACGAAACATACTCATTTTTCCTGCATGTAGTTAATCGTTAGCGCGGCGCGTCGGCGTATTATGAAATAACAGCAATGTGGAACCAGACGGGGCGCAAGTGAAGCCGGTTTACGCGCCCGCAATTGAAAATCGCCGAACGGGGAAACTCCAACCAAGGAGCGCAGTGCGATGCAGATGGGAATGATCGGCCTGGGCAGGATGGGCGCGAACATGGTGCGACGCGCGATGCGCGCGGGCCATCAATGCGTCGTCTATGACGTCAATCCGGCTGCCGCAGCACCACTCACGAAGGAAGGCGCGATAGCAGCGTCGTCGTTCGACGATTTCGCAGCGCGGCTCACGAAACCGCGCGTGACATGGATGATGGTCCCGGCTGCTGTCGTCGAATCGACTCTCGCCGAACTCGGCAGGCACTTCGAGTCCGGCGATATCATCGTGGACGGCGGCAACTCGCACTATATAGATGATATCCGTCGTGCGAAGGCGTTGCGCCCCCGGGGAATCCATTACGTCGATTCAGGAACCAGCGGCGGCGTATGGGGACTCGAGCGGGGATACTGCCAGATGATCGGCGGCGACACCGACGCTGTAAAACATATCGAGCCTCTGTTTGAAGCGCTTGCGCCGGGAATCGGATCGATCGAGCGCACCCGCGGCCGCGAAAAATCCCCCGTCAGCGCCGCCGAAAAAGGATATCTGCACTGCGGACCGAACGGCGCGGGCCATTTCGTGAAGATGGTCCACAACGGAATCGAGTACGGCCTGATGGCGGCGTACGCGGAAGGGCTCAACATCCTGCGTCACGCGAACGTCGGCAAAAAGCGCGAAGCCGCGGATGCGGAAACCACGCCGCTGCGCGATCCGGAGCTGTATCAATACGATTTCAATCTCGGCGACATCACCGAAGTATGGCGTCGCGGAAGCGTTATCGCTTCATGGCTGCTCGATCTCACCGCCAATGCGCTTACCGGCGACGCCGAACTGAAGGAATTCGGCGGTCGAGTCTCTGATTCCGGCGAGGGACGATGGACCGTCGACGCGGCTATCGACGAGGGCGTGCCGGCCATCGTGCTGAGCGCAGCGCTCTACGAACGGTTCACCTCGCGCGGGCAGGCGGATTTCGCAAACAGGCTGCTCTCCGCGATGCGCTACGAATTCGGCGGACACCTGGAGAAAAAGCCGTGAGTATCGGGCAGTCCGACGCGCTGGCGTTTTTCGGCGCCACCGGCGATCTCGCCCACAAAAAGATTTTTCCCGCGCTCTACGCGATGTCCAAGCGCGGGCATCTGAATTTTCCCATCGTCGGTGTCGCAAAGGCCGGATGGAATCTCGAGCAGTTCAAGGCGCGCGCTCGCGAGAGCATCGAAGAGTACGGCGGAATCGACAGCGAGGATGCGTTTGCGGACCTGCTTGCCAGGCTCGACTACGTCGACGGCGACTACGAGGATCAAGCGACGTTCGCCGCGTTACTCAAGGCGCTCAAGCAGGCGCAGCGTCCTACGCACTATCTCGCTATTCCGCCGGTCATGTTCGCGACGGTTATCAAACAGCTTGGCGCGTCGGGATGCGGCCGCGAAGCGCGGGTCGTCCTCGAAAAGCCGTTCGGGCACGATCTCGATTCCGCGCGCGCGCTGAATGCGACACTGCACTCCCAATTTCCCGAGTCCTCGATTTTCAGAATCGATCATTATCTCGGCAAGGAGGCCGTACAGAATCTCCTGGTATTTCGCTTCGCGAACACGTTCCTAGAGCCGTTCTGGAATCGGCAGTACGTCGACAATGTCCAGATCACGATGGCGGAGAGTTTCGGCGTGCAGGGGCGCGGACGCTTCTACGACGCGACCGGCGCGATTCGCGACGTGATCCAGAACCACATGTTGCAGGTGATCGGTTATCTCGCGATGGAGCCCCCGGTTAACACTTATCCCGACTCGGTCCGCGACGAACAGGTCAAAATCTTTCGCGCGATCGAACCGCTCAAGCCTGCCGATTTGGTTCGCGGGCAGTTCTCCGGATATCTGAAGGAGCCGGGCGTCGGGCAGGATTCGAAAGTAGAAACGTTCGCTGCCGTGCGTCTGCACATAGATTCATGGCGATGGGAAGGCGTGCCGTTTTTCATCCGCGCGGGCAAATGTCTGCCGGCAACCACGACGGAAGTGATGGTGCGGCTTAAGCGTCCTCCTCTTCGCAGGGTGGCTTCGAGCGATGCGAATTACCTGCGTTTTCGGCTGAGCCCAAAGGTAGTCATCGCGATCGGCGCGCAAATCAAGCGTCCCGGCGAATCTACTGCCTCTGATATGACCGAGCTCAAGCTCGTGCAAAGCCAGAGTACCGAGGAGATGGACGCCTACGAACGGCTGCTTACAGACGCGATGGCGGGAGACAGCACTCTTTTTGCCCGCGAAGATGCGGTCGAGGCGGCGTGGGCGATAGTCGATCCAATACTCAACGAGACGGGAGCCGTGATCGAATACAAGCCGGGGACCTGGGGACCTGCCGAGGCGGCGCGTCTTGCAGGAAGAATAGGAGGATGGCACAACCCGCAGCCATCGTAAGATCGTCGCGACGGAGTATCGAATGACGCCGCCGAATCGCACCGTGTTCCTGTTTGACGTGGACAACACTCTCGTCAACAACGATCACATCGCCGCCGATCTCAAGAGCCATCTCGAACACGCGGTCGGCGCTCAGCGCGGGCAGCGCTATTGGGACATCTTCGAGCAGCTCCGATCGGAACTCGGCTATGCGGATTATCTCGGAGCGTTGCAACGCTATCGCGTTGAGCATCCGCACGAGCCGCATTTGCTCCAAGTCGCTTCGTATCTCGTCAATTATCCATTCGCGAATCGATTGTTTCCGGGCGCGCTGGACGCGGTCGCTCATGCGGCGACGATGGGGCAAACGGTAATCTTGAGCGACGGCGACGTTGTCTTTCAGCCGCTGAAGGTCGATCGCTCGGGACTCTCAGAAGCGTTCGACGGTCGCGTGCTCATATATATACACAAGGAGCAGGAGCTCGCGGACGTCGAAAAGCGATATCCCGCCGACCATTACGTGCTGATCGACGACAAGGTCCGCATTCTCACAGCCGTTAAGGAGAGATGGCGCGAGCGCGTGACGACAGTCTTCCCGCGCCAGGGCCACTATGCGCTGGCGCCTGACGTTCGCAACTATCCCGCCCCGGACGTGACTATCGAGCGAATCGATCTGCTAATAGCCGCGAATCTCCAAACGCTGCACGCAGCCGCTTCCAGGAAGTAATCCGTTTCACGCCTACACAATAAACTCCGCGGACGGATGGCATCGCGGGTAGGCGCGTAGATACTCGAAGAAGCGCGCCAGCGTGCGATCGCTTCGAGTTAGAGTCCCGGGGCGGAAATGAATCGTATTGACGATCGGAATATCCTCGCCGACCACACGCATCTCCAATTCAGTAACGGCCTTGAGGAATTCGCGCGTTGACTCGATATCGCTATCGTCGCGGCGAGCGGCGAGCACCGCGAACACTTGCGTCTGTCCCGGGCGCGGCAGCGCGAACGGAGTGATGCATCCGAACCAGCGGCCGTTGATGGTCGCGCTCTGGTAAAAGATGTTGGTGCCGAAAATCCCGACCCGACACTCGATTGGCTCGCCCCGCGCATGGCGTCCGTGGAAGTCGTAGGTCATCGAATGATCGGTCCATTGCACGGCGTCGTGCGGATCTTCCTGATCGAAGATGACGTTGTGCAGCGCCTTGATGTGCTGCATGTCGGGCGTGTTGCAGGAAAGTACCCAGGGATCGATAGGGACCATTTCGGGGATTACCGAAGTTGATATTTCCAACTCGGCGTCCGGATACGGAAAACCGGGGATCTCGAAGCGCGGGCGAAGTCCGTTGTACGCGAACACGATCCCGAATCTCTCGGCAGTAGGAAATCGGAAGAGGCACGCGGCGGGAGGCGGGGGATCTCCGACCTTGGTTGCGATGCAAACGCCGTCAGTGTTGTAGATCCAGTGATGAAAGGCGCATCGAATCGTGTTGCCGTGAACGTCGCCTACCGCGAGGTCGGCTCCAAGATGGGCGCAATAGGCGCTCAGCACACGAGCTACATCGTCGTCGCCGCGAAATGCGATGACCCGCCCGCCGAGAAAATCCGCGCCGACGATCTTTCCCGATTCGAGATCGCGG
>DASPQU010000052.1:0-2485 GCA_035624805.1 Binataceae bacterium (SeqCode)
CGTACAGGAGAACTATCGTCGCAAGCGCGCACAGCACGGAAAGCGATCGCAGCGCTCTCTCGTCGAATCCGAAAATCGACGTCCAATAGTGAAGCGTGAAGTAATAGAAGACCTGCTTACCCGGGTCTTCGGCGACCGGAATTGCGAGAATTGCGGCGATCGACGGTTGCGATGCCGCAAACGCACTGTATGCCTCCGCCGCGCCGAGCGCGCGATCGCCCAGATGAAAGGAATAGACAAAAGCCGCGATCGTGACGACGATCGCCATAACAGCGATGAGCGCGCCGCCTGACGTCGCCCATCGATCGCTGAGATCTTCCCCGGCGCTCGCCGCTGGCTGCATCCGATGAACCACTGCCTCCCGGGCCGATATATAACCGCCGCGCGATCCTTTCGCGACAAGCGGCCCGTTATGCGCTGTGGATTACGCACGGGAACCGATGCTTGACTGAACACGGCTTGGCTGTCGTAACTGCTTGAAGTCAATGTCTGAGTTTCTCGAAGCGGTTCCCGAGATCGAAGGACAAGCGGGAGCCGAGGCTATTGTCCTTCCGCCTGTGGAGCGGATGCATGCGGAGGTGTGGGCGCTGGCGTGGCCGGTGATTCTTTCCTTCGCGCTTGATTCCGTGGTCGGGCTCGCCGCGATGCTGATGGTCGGGCGGCTCGGCGCGGAGGCGGTCGGCGCGGTCGGCCTCGCGACACAGATACTTGGCGCTGTCCGCGCCGGTATCGCGGCGGTTGGTACCGGAACCATCGCTCTGGTCGCGCGCTACATCGGCGCCGCCGATCGCGACAACGCCGAAAATGTCCTCAAGCAATCGGTAGTGTGGGGAGTGATTGTCTCCACCGCAATCATGATTCCCGTGATTGCGTTCGCTCGCCCTGCCATGACGCTGTTTCAGGTCAAGGGCGCGATGGCCGACATGGGCGCGCGATACCTGCAAATCGTGATGCTCTCGGAGCCGTTTCAGGGCGTGTTCCTGATGTGCGCGTCGGGACTTCGCGGCGCGGGCGATACGCGGACGCCGCTTTGGATCGGCGGAATCGTCGACGTGCTCGCTATCATCCTCAACTACGCCCTCATCTTCGGCAAGTTCGGGATGCCTGCGATGGGCGTGGACGGCTCGGCGATCGCAACGCTCATCGCGCTCGTAGTCGGCGGCGTGCTCTTCTTCTGGGTCCTGTCGATGGACGGGATGGTGCTGAACTTCCGATGGAACCGGCTGTTGCCGGATATCGATCTCGGGCGGCGAATCCTGCGCGTCGGTTATCCGGCGGCGATCGAGCAGCTCGTGATCCAACTTGGATTCATCGCCTACGTCGCCTTCATCGCGAGCTACGGAGAGAAGGAAGTCGCGGCGTATTTCATCGGGGTGAGAATCCTCGCGCTCTCGTTTCTGCCCGGTTTTGGATTTTCATCAGCGGCCGCGACGCTCGTCGGGCAGGGGCTCGGCGCGCGCGAACCTCATTTCTCGCGCAAGGCCGGATGGGCATCGGTCGGGATGGCGATTGCGCTGATGACGGGCATGGGCGTGGTGATTTTTGTTTTCGCCGGGCACATTGCGCGGCTGTTCATCGCTGATCCCGTTGTTATCGAGTACACGGTCGATTTCATGTACGCGCTGGGCGCGGCGCAGCCGTTGATGGCGGTCGATTGGACTCTCACGGGCGCGTTGCGCGGCGCAGGCGATTCACAGTTCCCGCTCGTCGCCTCGCTGTCCGGCTTCTACGGGTTGCGCCTGTTTCTCACCATCATCATTTGGCATTTCCACGGTCCGCTTGTCTGGATTTGGTGGTCGCTGCTCGCCGACTATGCGGTGCGATCCTCGCTCAAGACGCTGAGATTCTCCTCCGGACGATGGGAGACCGTCGAGGTCTGACGGGCGACGTTTGTGCGATGGGGTAGCGCGTCGCTTCTCAGTGCCGCCCTGTTAGTTGGCGGATGGTTGCGTTTCACAAACCTTGACGCCACGCAGATGACCGCCGACGAGGGTGCGTCTTGGGCCGCAGCTTCCGCGCCGACCGTCGTTGAGGCCGTCCTGCGTTCGAGACATCTCAATCCCGGCAAGCTTGGCCTCCACGACGCGCTGATGCATCTGTGGATGCGCATCGATGGCGACAGCCTTGCCTCATTACGCGGTCTGTCGGCGGCTCTGGGCGCAATCGCAATCGCACTCGTATGCGCGGTCGTTATCGAAATCCTGAACTTGGATGGCGATCGAGTCGCTGACGAGTCGGCTCGCGAACGTCGAAACTGGATTGGCGCGGCGAGCGCTATCCTGTTCGCACTGGACGTGCTTGCAATTGCGCAATCGCGAATGGCGCGAATGTACATGGTCCTGATGGTCATGGCTCTCGGGCAGGTCTGGTTTTTCGTTCGCGCGATTCGTGTCGGCGGATTACGAAATCGCGCTGGCGTTGCGGTCACGTCCGCGCTCGCGGTCGCCGCTCACTTCAGCGCGGGGCTGGTTCTGCTCAGCGAAAT
>DASPQU010000053.1:0-8114 GCA_035624805.1 Binataceae bacterium (SeqCode)
GTCCGCCTGCGCGAACCAGTAGGCAAACCGATTATCGATGCGCTCCTGAGTCCCGCTCCGAGCACCTGAGAATTTGTCAAGAAACTGCGTTTTTCAAATGCCCTGCACATTGACGCGGCGGACTTCTCAGAACCTCTCCGGATCAGGGAGAGGTCGCGGCAATTTTCTGCCGCGGGTGAGGGTCATCTTTCGGCGCGCAATCGGTCGCGCGCGATTATTTGAATCGCGCGGACGCCATTCGCGACGCGCTGACAGCGGACCCTCTCTTGCCGCTTCGCGGCTTCCTCTCCCTGTCAGGGCGAGGACTCATAGTAGTGCGGGCGCAGGGCTCACCTGAGCGGACATCCGGGGCGGGTTCTGGTAACGTTGCCTATTGATGGCGGGACAACTCGATCTCGCGCTCGCAAAGCGCTCGCCCGAGTCGGCAGGACCTGCCCCCCTGACCGTATCGGAACTAGTGCGGGGCGTGCGCGCGATCCTCGATGCGCGCGTCGAGGATTGCTGGGTGTCGGGCGAGATTTCCAACGCGCGTATCGCCCCTTCCGGACATTTCTATTTCACACTCAAGGATGCCGAAGCTGCGATCGGTGTCGTGATGTTCTCAACCGCCCGCCGGCGAATGAAATTCAAACCCGTCGACGGAATCGAGGTGCTCGTTCGGGGTCGCGTGAGCATCTACGAGACGCGCGGCGCGCTTCAGTTCTATGCCCAGGAAATCGAGCCGCGCGGCGCGGGCGCATTGCAGCTCGCATTCGAGCAGCTCAAGAAGCGCCTGGCCGACGAGGGCCTGTTCGACGCGGCACGCAAACGTCCCCTGCCCTTTTTCCCGAGGACGGTCGGAATCGTGACTGCGCTCGGCGGCGCAGGTTTGCACGACATGATGCGCGTGCTGCTCGAACGCGTTCCCAACCTGCATGTGATCGTGCGCCCCGCCGCGGTTCAGGGCGCGCGGGCCGCGTTCGAAATTGCGCAGGCTATTGAGGATCTGAATCGCGACGGCCGCGCCGAAGTGATGATCGTCGGACGCGGCGGCGGGTCGCTTGAGGATCTCTGGGCGTTCAACGAGGAAATCGTCGCGCGTGCGATCCGCAAATCGCGCATTCCGGTCGTCTCCGCGGTCGGCCACGAAATCGATTTCACGATTGCGGATTTTGCCGCCGACAAGCGTGCTGCGACTCCCACCTTCGCCGGTCATATCGTGGTTCCGGCGGTCGCTGACCTGCGCGAGACTATCGACGCTCTTGCACGCTCACTCCATTCAGGAATCGAAAACTCGCTGAGCGAGCTGCGCGGCGATATCGTCCGATGCGCTGGCCGCGTGAGGCGCCCGGAAAAGGCGCTTCGCGACGCCCGCCAGCGCCTCGATGACAGCTCAATGGCGCTCGTGGAAGTGGCGGAAGAGAAAATCGGCGGCCTCCGTCGCGAAATGTATAACGCCGCTATCCGGCTTCGCGCGCCGTCGTCGATGGTGCGCGAGGGGCGCTCAGCCCTGCACGTCCTGGCCGACGCACTCTCGCGAACCGCCTCGCGAAAAACCTCCGATGCGCGAACCCGCTTCGGCGCATCTGCTGCGAAGCTCGATTCGCTTTCCCCACTTCGCGTGCTCGAGCGCGGCTACGCGGTCGTCACCAACGCGCGCGACGGTCGCAGCGTGCTCGACGCCTCGACGGTCGCGGTCGGCGACGAAATCGATGTCAGACTGAATCGCGGACGTATCCGCGCGCGCACGCTTCGAACCGAAAACTGATTGCCCGGAAAAATCCTCGATGGCCGCAAAAGAAAAGAAATTCGAAGACGAATTAAAGGACCTCGAAGAGGTCGTCGCACGAATCGACTCCGGCGAACTCACGCTTGAAGACTCGATCGCTGCGTTCGAACAAGGCGTCGCGCTGATCCGAGCGCTTAACAAGCGACTCGACGAGGCGGAACGCAGGATCGAGATGCTGACCCGCAACGCGCGCGACGAACTGAAGAGCGTTGCACTGGCAGGTTTCGAGCAGCCTGCGAGCGAGCAGGAGTCGGAAAACGATGACGACGGCGAGGAGCCGCCGGCCTAGGGAAGCTCTCAATGAGTGGCCGTACTATACAAAATGTTCCTGTTTGTCATTCCGAGCGAAGTCGAGCGACCTCGGACGGCTTCGCGCAAGCGCTTCAGCACCCCCTTCCTGACCTTCCCCCGCGGCAAAACGCGGGGGAAGGGAAAAGCGGTTTCCGCGCAGCGCTCCTTTTCTGTGCAGAGGTTCCGTAGATGCGCTCGCGACTCGATATCGAGCTTGCGCGACGCGGGCTTGCTGCGAGCCGCGAGATGGCGCAGCGCCTTATTATGGAAGGCCGCGTGCGCGTCAACTCGCAACCCGCGCTGAAAGCAGACCTCAAGGTCGATCCGGAAACTGAAATCTCTGTTCTGCCCGGCGCTCCCGAATACGCCAGCCGCGGGGCGCATAAACTCGCTGCGGCGCTCGATCATTTTGCGATCAATGTCGAAGGACGCCACGCCCTTGATGTCGGCGCGTCGACCGGCGGCTTCACCGATATTCTGCTGCGCCGGGGCGCCGCGATGGTCGTCGCCCTCGATGTCGGATACGGACAACTCGCCGAGCGCCTGCGTCACGATCGCCGCGTCATAATCATGGACCGCACCAATATCCGGCGCGTCACTTCGGATGACCTGCCCTATCGCCCCGACCTGATCGTGATCGACACCAGCTTCATCTCGCTCCGCCTCGTGCTGCCCGCCGTGGTGGAACTGAGCGCGCCAGTCGTGGAGATAGTCGCGCTGGTGAAGCCGCAATTCGAAGTCGGGAAGGGAAAAGTCGGCAAGGGGGGCGTCGTGCGAGACGAGGCGCAACGGCGCGACGCGCTCGAGGGCATCGCGGAATTTGCGCGGGCACTTCGCCTCGAAGTTGTCGGATCGATCGACTCTCCGATTCGCGGACCGGCGGGGAATCTGGAGTTCCTGCTCTACCTGAAAAGATCCGAACCAGCCGCATGACGCGCGAGTACGTTATCGGCGTCGATATGGGCGGCACCAATCTCCGATGCGCCGCCGTCTCGCGCGGCGGGCGAATCCTGCTGATGCAAGCCAGTCCCGCCAACGCGAGCGACAGCGCAGCCCGCGTGGCGGACAATATCGTCGCAGGCGTTTTCTCGCTGGAAAAGTCCGCCCGTCGATTCGGAAAACCGATCGCGATTGGCGTCGCTGTCCCGGGACCGCTCAACGTCACGACCGGTGTTGTCTACGCCGCTCCGCACGTGAAGGCATGGCGATCGTTTCCACTGCGCCGCAGACTCCAGTCCGCGCTCGGTCGTCGTGTGATCGTCGAAAACGACGCGAATGCGTGGGCACTGGGCGAGTTCTGGCGCGGAGCCGCGCGCGGACGCCGTAACGTCGTGCTCCTGACGCTGGGGACGGGAGTAGGAGGCGCGCTGATCGTCGATGGGCGTCTCGTGCATGGACGCACCGGGATGGCCGCCGAACTCGGTCACGTCACCGTCGAGCCCGACGGGATGCGATGCGATTGCGGCGCATCCGGATGTCTCGAAGCTTATGCGTCAGCATCCGGGATGCGGGGCTTGCTTGCGAAAGAGTTGACCGCACGCCCAATTCCATCACGATATCTGGATCGGCAGGGGAATTTTTCCGTCCGTCGGATGACCGTATCGGCTCGCTCCGGCGACGCACGCGCAAAGCGCATCTTCGCCGTCGCGGGTCGTTATCTGGGAATCGCCATCGCTTCATTTATCAACATTTTCAATCCAGAGATGATCGTGATCGGCGGGGGAGTCGGAGGAGCGCTTTGGCTGATGCGATCGGAGATGATGCGCGAGGTGCGGGGGCGAGCGTTCAAAGACGCCGTCGCGCAAACGCGAATCGTGCGTGCGGCGTTGGGCGGAGGCGCCGGGGCAATAGGCGCGGCAAAGGCGGCCCTAGACGCCGTCGAAATCGAGACTTGACTCCCAAATTGGCGTTTCACAACCGAGCCCAATTGGAATAGCCTTTATCGTGCGGTCGACGGACCGGGACGTTCAATGCGATTGTTTGTTTTCACAATCGGCTCCCTGATTGCAGGGCTATCCCTGTGCGTCGCAGGCGTCGCTCCCGCACTGGCGCAAGATTCGCTGATGGAGCGCGATATTCCGTCGTCCGTTTCCCGCGCGCGTTCCGAGACTCCGGGCAACACCGAATCGACGGCCGGCGCCGCTGCGACATCCGCGCAGGCGAGTGATGCGCAAAGCACGGCTCCGACGGGCGATCAGGCGGCGCCTGCGCCTCCCAAACCTCACAAATATTTCCCGTACACGATTCGCCCCGGCGATTCGCTCGGGACTATCGCTGCAACGTTCGGAATCGCCACCGAAGACCTCGCACGCGTCAACAGAATGCATCCGGACGATGAGCTGATGTCGGGCGCGACACTGAGAATTCCGAATCCGTACGAAGCCCAACAGAAAACTCTTGAAGCACAGGTCGAGCAGCTATCCGCACAGGCGCACGATTCGGAATCAAAGCTCGACGCAACCAAGAATCAGGTTCTCTCGCTCAGCGAGCACAACGCTGAGTTGACCGCCGAAAACGCCACCCTCAAAGACACCGTCAAGGTGATGCCGTGGTGGCGGGCCACGTCGCTGGGCGCAGGCGCGGCGGCGCTGCTGATGCTGGGCGTCACGATCCTGACGCTGTTCGAATGGTGGAGCTTGCGCCGTCGATTCCTCGCTCTAAGTGACCTTTCCGAATCGCTTGGGCATCTCGACGTCAAATACAAAGAGATGCTCGCCAAGGCAGAGCTTCGGATGCAGCAGCTATATGGGCGGCGCAGGCCGGGGATGCCGGAGACAACCGCGCCGGTTGCCGCAAAGACCGCCGAGGAAATCGAAATCGAACGACTGAATATCCGTCTTCGCGAAACGCTTGAGCATCATCTGGAGCGCCTGGGCGCCGGCCCGCGATCCAAGGGGCGCGCGCGATGGCGTGAAGTGATTGGCGCAGACGAGCCGGCCGAGGCTCCGTCGCGCCGCTGATTCCAGACAGCGATAGATTATGTGCCTCGATTGGGGATCTTAAACTTCGTACTCGAAGAGGAGGTTCTTCGTCATGCGCGGAATTTTCGCTACCGGACTTGCCGCCGTCTTAGCCGTGGGACTTGGAGCCGTCGTCCTCGCCGCCGATGCTCCGGCGACAAAGTCCGTCACCGGCACACCCGAAGACAGCTTCTGCTGGGGAACGATGGGCGCCTCCGGACCGAGTCACAAGAAATGCGCGATCGGATGCGCTAAGGCCGGAATTCCCGTGACGCTGGTGGAAAAGGGATCAGGTGACGCCTACGTCCTGCTTCCGCCAAAAGACGCCGAGGCATTGCCGTCCGACCTCGTCGCCAAAATGGAAGACGAAGTGACGGTGACGGGCAAGGAGTTTTCCAAGAGCGGCGTTAAATATCTGACGGTAGAATCCGTTAAGTAGCCCTGGCTCTTTCAGTGGGACAGGCGTCCCTGCCTGTCCGAGATAAGCCACAGTGCTTGAGCGATTGCTGCCGGGTGTCTCGCACCTGCAGAACATCCATCCGGTGGGCGTCCATTTTCCGATCGGATTTCTGCTCGGCGCGACAGTCTTTTACTTCCTCGCGTGGATCGCGCGACGCGACAGCCTTGCGTGGGCTGCCTTCTGGATGCTTGCGGCGGGCGTCGTCACCAGCGCGATTTCGATTGCCACCGGCCTTTACGCGGCGCCGGGCGTGATGCTCGCGCCGTCGGTCAAGGAAAATCTCCTGGTATTTCACAAATGGATTATGATCGGCATCGGTGTGCTCGCGACCGCGATGCTGGTATGGGCGCTCATCGCGCGACCGATGCCGGCGCGTGCCCGATATCTCTTCCTGCTCGGTCTTCTCCTGATGGCGACGGCGCTGACCAGGGGCGCCGATTATGGCGCTCAGATGGTCTACGACTATAATGCGGGCGGCGGCGCCTGCCAGCAGCCGATCGAATACACACCGAACGGGTCGCCCATTTTGGGCCCGTGAGAGGACAAGCCGATGGCATACGAGCAGATTCTCGTCGAGAAAGACAAAAGCATCGCGACCATAACGTTCAACCGTCCCGAGCGGCTCAACGCCTACACTCCGAAGCTCGGCGTCGAGCTGAACCAGGCCTTCACAGAACTGGACAATGACGATGACACGCGCGTGATCGTCGTCACGGGCGCGGGACGTGCATTCTGCGCCGGAGCTGATCTTGCGGGCGGCGGCGAGACTTTCGATCGCTCGAAGGAAGGCACGCAGACCCGTATCGCCGAGCGCGAATACGTTCGCCCGTGGAACATGAAAAAGCCGATCATCGGCGCGATAAACGGCCCCGCAGTCGGCGTTGGAATCACGCTCCCGATGCAATGGGATATCCGCGTCGCGGCGGAAAGCGCGCGAATCGGTTTCGTATTCGTCCGACGTGGCGTCGTCCCCGAGGCGCTCAGCACATGGCTGGTTCCGCGCCTTATCGGCGTTGCCAGGGCAAACGAACTGCTGATGTCGGGCAAAATACTGACAGCGCGTGAGGCGCTCGAATACGGAATCGTCAGTCACGTATGGCCTGACGCTGAGTTCAAGGCGAAGGTCCGCGAACTCGCGCTCGATATCGCCGAGAATACCGCGCCGGTCTCTGTCGCGATCACCAAGCGCCTCATCTACGGATTGCTTGCCGAGCCTTCCGCCGAGAAAGCTCAGGCGATCGACACCAAGGCGTTCTGGTGGGCGGGCCAGCAGGCCGACGCTTACGAAGGCGTGACTTCGTTCGTCGAAAAACGCAAGCCAAGCTGGAAGATGAAGCCGTCCAAGGACTTCCCCGACTTCCTTGCGCCGGTCAAATAGCGTCGCCATCGTCGCCCGCGCTGCGGCGCGCGGCTGACAGGTGTTTCGTCTGATTTGCGATGATCAAACTGAAACGCGCCTATGATCGTCCAAGCAACGCGGATGGCGTGCGCGTGCTCGTCGATCGTCTATGGCCGCGCGGCGTAAAGAAAGACGCGCTCGAGCTAAGCTTCTGGATCAAGGATCTCGCGCCAAGCACCGAGTTGCGAAAGTGGTTCGATCACGATCCGGCGAAATGGGATGAGTTTCGCGCCCGCTATCGCAAGGAGCTGGAACGCCCTGAGGCGCGCCGGTTACTGGCAGAATTGGCGCAAAGCGGAAAACGCGGCAGATTGACGCTCGTGTACGGCGCGCGCGACGAAAAACACAATCAGGCGGTCGTCCTCAAAGAGGCTCTGGAGAAGCTCGGTTGATGTAATTATCAACCTTTTCCGCGCTACCCCGAGTAAATGACTTCGCGGATGTCGCGATGAATCGGGCGTCCGCACCCGTCGACATTGCGGGGATTGTAATCCGGATGCGTGATGCGCAGGACGAGTTCGTCGTCGCGAAGATTCGCGGGCGTCGCGAGCGCGACGTGACCCGTCCCCGAAGTTGACGCTTCCCCGATAGTCTCGCCGTTGCGCCGCTCGATCTTTACGCGAACTCCCTCGACCGGCTCATGACAATCATTGTCGCAAGCTTTTACCCTGAGCATCCGGGCGTCGCGGGTTCGCGTGCATTCGATCGCGAGGTCGCGCAGGTAGATCATTGGCTCTGCGTAAACCGCCTTGATTCCCATACGAGCGGGTTCGACCGTCGGATTCGCCGCCAGCTCGACGCGCTGCGCCGCCATCCCGTGATCGGACGTGATCACGAACAGCGTCGAGTCGAGAATGCCGCGCCGACGCATCATCTCGAGCAGCGCGCCGATTCTGCGATCCGTCCGATACAGCGCCTCTCGCAATCCTTCGTGATGCGGCCCGAACTCGTGGCCCGCGCCGTCTGTAAGTACGAACTCGTGCGCGACGAACGCAGGCGGCGTCTCACTGTGTTCGAGCAGCATGATCGCCTGCGCCATCCCGCGGATGTCGACGATCTCCTCGCGATGCATCGCCGGATTCACCGCCTGCGTCCATCGCGGGCTGACATCGTCGACGAGCGCCGCGGTGATCTCTTTGAGTCGCGCCTTGTCGCCGACAATCCGGCGTTCAAATACAGCGTGATCCGCGCCCCGGCATTGGGGCTCATGGATTGACGCCGTGAGAGCATCGGCGC
>DASPQU010000054.1:0-4860 GCA_035624805.1 Binataceae bacterium (SeqCode)
CATTTCTTCGCCGACCGATTCTGGCGCAGTCGCTCCAAGCTCCCCGGCGACCATACCTGGTCGAACTTGTAGAACTCGCGGTACGCGCGCGCATCCTTCGGCAGTTCCAGCCAGGGAACTTTGCTTCGCGTGAAGATGTGCACGTCGGGAGCGACCGCGCTCGGCGTCTCAAGCGTGCCCGCGCGGACGAACAAGGCGTCGCCGGGCGCGCCGTGATAGTAGCTCCACACGTACGTCCCGCACTTCTCGCAAAAGAACACGTCGTGATTCTGTCCGGTGCCGCCCTTCAGTGTGAACGATCGCGGAGTTGCGCCGCTCGCTTTTACGAACTCCCGTTCGATCCACATATTGATGACGAACGCGCTGCCGGTGATGCGCTGACAATCGAGACAATGGCACGCGTGAACGATCATCGGGCTTCGCTCGAGCTTGTAACGAATGTTTCCACAAGCGCAGTGACCTTGCAGGTCCATGGAATCCTCCTGTTTCAATGAGCGACGGCCTCGTTTGCGCGTTGCTCGCGGCGACGCGGTATGGAAGCCTTGAGCCGTATCATATGTAATCGCCCGTACCGGGACTTGGCAAAAATTGCTCTTTCGAGAAGCTAGAACGGACCCGCTGGTTCGCGCGCTCGCCGCGAAGAAGGAGGCGGGAGAGCGCGGGACGAATCGCGCGCGGCAACTCGCGTCGGGCGACGGATGGCGCGTGATGGACGTCATATGCACGGCGGGGCCGCACGATCCATCATTTGAGGAGCGTTACGCGTGGGAGTCCATATCGATCGTGATGTCGGGTACCTTCCAATACCGGACCGAGCGCGGACGCTCGTTCATGTCCGCCGGCACGATACTGCTCGGAAACTCGGGGAAGCCATTCGAATGCTCGCACGATCATGGCGAGGGCGATCGATGCCTTTCATTCCAGTTCGATCCCACGTTTTTCGAGCGCCTCGCACGCGACGCTGGAGCGTCGACGACGACGTTCGCATACGGCGCGATTCCGCCGATTCGCAAGCTCGCCGCACCCGCGACGCGAGCATTGCTGGCGATGCATACCGGGGCGGCGTTCGAGGAAATCGCAGTCGAACTCGCGTCCGAAGTGATCGCAATCGCAGGGCGCGATCGCCCGGGAAGATTTTCGGCATCCCAGGCTAATCCGGCTCGGATCGCAGGCGTGCTTCAGCAGATGGAATCGCGATCGGCGGAGCCTCATGGGCTCGCCGGACTGGCCGAAATCGCCGGATTAAGCCCCTATCACTTCCTGCGCACGTTCAAACGCGTCACCGGTGTGACACCGCATCAGTGGCTCCTGCGATCGCGGCTTCGCGATGCGGCTTATCGACTTGTCATTACCCGCGATTCGGTCACCGATGTCGCGCTTGATTGCGGATTCGACGATCTCTCAAACTTCATCCGAAGCTTTAAGTCCGAATTCGGCCTATCCCCGCGATCCTACCGACGCACTATGGCGTCTCCCACCGTCGTAACGCGCTCCTAACCTATTGAATCGAAAGGCCTCTCTCGATTCACAGCCGGCCATACGTTACGATTGGCACGCTTGGGGATTGCCGGGTACAGCCGCGAACGAGTCCGTTCGGCAGTACTCATTCAAGCTTCGTGTTCAACAAGGATAAGCAGGTAGGGAACGCCAGCGCCACGCGCGCGGGACGGATAGAAATTGCGCTCGAAATAGAAATTCCGGGGGAAGGAGCACCTTGGGCAAAGCTAATCTAAAGGTTGTAATTCTTGGGGCGAACGGCACGATGGGAGCGCCGGCCGGCGCGGTATTTGCCGGCGCGGGCTTCGACGTCGTGATGCTCGCGCGCGACCTGGGCAAATGTCAAGGAGCTTTGACCGCGTCGCAAAACGCGGCGCGCGCCGAAGCGGTCGCCGAGCGAATCAAGCTTGGAACCTACGACAAGGACCTTGAAAGCGCGCTGTCCGGCGCCAGCCTGATTTTCGAGTCGCTCGCCGAGGAACTCCCCCTCAAGCAATCGTTCTTCGAAAAAATCGATCGGATGCGCGAGCCGGATTCCGTCGTCGCAACCGGATCGTCGGGACTGTCGATTGCCGATATGGCGCGCGGACGTTCGGAATCGTTCCGCAAAAATTTCCTCGGGCTGCATCTGTTCAATCCCCCAACCGTTATCGTCGGAACTGAAGTGATCCCCGGCCCGGATACCGACGGCGGCGTTCTGCGTCGCACCGTCGAGATGCTCAAGGCGCGCCTCGGCCGCAAGGTGATCATCACGCGCGACAAACCGGCATTCGTCGGAAACAGGGTCGGCTTCAAGGTCCTCAACGAATGCGCCCAACTGGCAGAAGAGCATGGTGTCGCATATATCGATTATCTAATCGGGCAGCATACCGGGCGCGCGATGGCGCCGCTGGCCACGATCGATCTCGTCGGATGGGACGTTCACAAGGCGATCGTCGACAACGTTTACCAAAACTGCGAAGACGAGGCGCATCGATGCTTCGCGATGCCGGCTTACATGAACAAGGGCATCGCCGAAGGCCGGATGGGCGACAAGACACCGAAGCTCGGCGGTTTCTATCGCAAGAACGGCAAGGCCGTCGACGTCCTGGAGCCGAGGACGGGCGCGTACAAGCCCGTCGAGAAACCCGCGCGAATCGATTTCGTCGAGAAGATGCGCGAGATGAACCGCGTCGGACGCTACAGCGATGCGTTCGAGATTCTTGCGGATGCAACGGGTCCGCACGCCGACCTCGCGCGTCGCGTCGTGCTCGGCTACGTGAGCTACGCGCTCAATCGCGTCGGCGAAGTGGCGGAATCCGCCGCCGACGTCGACACGATCATGTCCTACGGTTTCAACTGGGCGCCGCCCAGCGTGATCGTCGATCTGATCGGCGCGCGCAAAACCGTCGAACTGCTCAAGCAAAGCGGGCTTGCGGTACCTCCCGTAGTGGAGAAAAGTGTCGCCGAGGGTGGTAAGATTTTTCGTGGCGGCATGCTCGACTACGGCCGCACGTTTGTAGGCTGATCACAAGGAGAATTTCCGATGTCAAAACCGGCGCCGGTTTTTATACTGGGCGGAGCGCAGACCGATTTCGCCCGCAACTGGACCAAGGAAGGAAAGCATTTCGTCGGCCCGATGCGCGAGGCGGTGCTCGCCGCGCTCGAAGCGACCGGGATCGATCCGCGCGAAGTCCAGACCGCTCACGTCGGGAATTTCGCAGCCGAGCTTTACGCCCATCAGGGACACCTCGGCGCGTTTTTCCTTGAAGTCGATCACGCATTCAGCGGAATCCCTACCAGTCGCCATGAAGCCGCGTGCGCTTCCGGCTCGATCGCGATTCTGGCCGCATCCGCCGAAATCGAAGCCGGCCGTTACGATATGGCCTGCGTGGTCGGCGTCGAGCAGATGAAGACAGTAGATTCCACGACCGGCGGCGACTATCTCGGAACGGCGGCATGGTACGAACGCGAGGCCAAGGGAATCGAGTTTCCGTTCCCCAAGCTCTTCGGCCGGCTCGGCGACGAGTACGACAAACGCTTCGGACTTAAGGACGAACATCTCGCGCACATCTCGGCCGTGAACTATTCGAACGCGAAGCGCAATCCGAATGCGCAGACGCGCAACTGGTTCATGAACGAGAGCCACGCGCAGAAGGAATCGAAGTTCAACCAGGTGATCGGCGGGCGAATCAAGGTTAGCGATTGTTCGCAGGTCACCGACGGCGCTGCCGCGATCATGCTCGCGTCGGAGAAGTACGCATCCGAGTGGGCGAAGCGAAACGGCAAGCGTCTCGACGACATTCCGCGCATCCTCGGATGGGGCCATCATACGGCGCCGCTCGAATTCGACGCGAAGGTTCTCGAGAGCCGCGACAATCCCTACGTGCTGCCGCATACCCGTCAGGCAATTCTCGATGCGTTCACTCGCGCCGGAGTTTCAGGCGTCGAGAAGATCCAGGCGATCGAGACTCACGATTGCTTCACGACTTCGGAATACATGGCGATCGACCATTTCGGCATCACCAAGCCGGGCGAATCGTGGAAGGCGGTCGAGGGTGGATGGATCGAGATGGGCAACAAGATTCCGATCAATCCGAGCGGCGGGTTGATCGGCGCGGGGCATCCTGTGGGATGCACGGGCGTTCGCCAGATGCTCGATTGTCACAAGCAGGTGACGAATACGGCCGGCGAGTATCAGGTTGAGAATGCGCGCACGACCGCGATGCTGAATATCGGAGGCAGCGGCACCACGAGCTGCGTATTTGTGGTGGGCAAATAGCGCCGATAATTTCCAGAGTCCGTGGAAAAATTGTCAGCGCTACAAAGTTGTCATCTTGAGCGGAGCGCTCTGCGCGCGGAGTCGAAGTCTTCTTTTTAGTCATCCTGAGCCGCGTCGAAGGACAACCGCGAAGCGATTTCTGAAGCCCTCGCCCGTTCAGTGACGGGAGAGGGTAGCGCGATTTTTCCCGCGCGGGTGAGGGCTCTCGCGGTCGATTCGCCGATTTCCTTCGCCCTCACCCTGACCTCTCCCGCCAAAAAGCGGGCGAGGGGCCACAGCGCGAGCGCGAACCTGCATCTTTTGTTCGTCACCCTGAGCGAAGGCTGCCGAAGTCGAAGGGTAAACGCGAAGCGATTTTTGACTCCCGGTTACTGCTGACCGACCACTTCGAAAAGCACTTCGAGGAGGTACGCGGAAGAATCGACGCTCTGATGCGGACCATTTTCGAGTTCTGAAGCGACCTCCGAAAGGATCGCCGCGCCACCGCCCCCGGCGTATGGCGTGCCGAAGGGAGACCCCGAAGGTAGAACTGCCTTTATGCCGATACCGTTGGGTTCGGCTTGAGATTCAGGCTCAGGACTCGCCGGGGGGGGCGAGGTTGG
>DASPQU010000055.1:0-5169 GCA_035624805.1 Binataceae bacterium (SeqCode)
TCTGTCATTCCCGCGTCTGGTCTGTTTTGTCCGGCGCGAGGAATCCCGGAATCGGCGACATAGGGAAAAGCCCGGGATTCTTCGCGCGGCGTGCGCTGACGCGCCGACATTGACGGTCGTCGCGATGCGTTCCCGAATATCGCGCGCGAGAATGACAGTCAAAAAGAGCCAAAAAGGAGAGGCTGCCCTTCGGCAGCCCCTCTGTGCGTGCGGTTAAGAGTTCGCGCTCTACTTTATCGCCAGCGCGTTCGGAGGAGATCCCACGCCGCCCGGGACGTTCAGCGGCGCCGATGTGATGAAAAATTCGTAGCGCTTGTCGGCGGCGCAATCATCGGCGAGCGATTCCAGATTCCACATCTCGCCGATCGGCATCCCGAAAAACGCGAGCATGTAGAAGTGCAGCATGTCGTTGCCGGGACCCGGCAGCGGCTCCAGCGCCGGTGAATCCGAGGCGACCGCGGCGACATGATGGTCCCACAGCCATTGCGCGGTCCGTTCCGTCCCCTCGATTCCCGGCACTACCGTCTCGCGCGCCAGGTCCTCTTTAAGCTGCTGGCTTGCGCCGAGATAGAACTTCGTCCATCCGATTCTAATTAGCAGGATGTCGCCGGGCAGGATCTTTGTCTTCTGCGCCTTGAGCGTGGCCTCGAGATCTTCAAGCGGAATTGACGTCGGCTTGGCGAACTCGATCGATTTCCCGATCTTTTCGTGGTAACGCCCGATATCCGCAAGCACTCCGCGTCCCGCGATTCCCCGCCGCGCGAGGTTGTCGATTCCAAGCCGCGTGCCGCCGCGTCCGGTGATCTCGCTGTCGGGAATCCCGTTATATGCCCCAAGCAGTGGATGCTTGACGTGACACAGCGCGTCCCATTGCGACGACGCTTGCGGATAGAAGTTGTCGAGATAGTCGTCGAGAACGAACTGCATCTCGGGGAAAATCTTGATGTGATGGCGATGCGCCTGGCGGGTAAAGAGCGGGGGATCGGGAATGTTGATCGGCAGGTTGAGCGAAAAAACCTTTCCCGTCTTGATTGTCGCCGCCGCGGCCTTCACGCGCGCGGGCGTCATCAGGTTGATGGTTCCCACTTCGTCCTGATCGCCGAACACGCCCCACGCTGCGCCTTTCGGAGCGCCGGGCCGAATCGGAAGCTGGTCGTAGCTCGGCAGCTTGCCGTTCGTTTTCGCCTTCGCGGCAGCTGCGGGTCGTTTTGGCGCCGCTTTGACGATCGTTTTTTGCGCCGGGACTTTCTTCTTCATGCTTTTCGCTGGCGCCGCTTTTTTGGCTTTTGCCTTGGCCACTGTCCTGCTCCTTCGATGAAGACGAGATGGAAACGCGAGTGCGCGCAATCGCGATTCATAGCAGGTCGCCCGATAAGCGCAAGGTTTGGATGGAACGGGCATCAAATAAATCCTCGGTTCTCCAATTTGTCACCCCCGCGCGCGACTTCCGATCAGGCGCGCGGGAATGACAAAAAACCCGTGCTGAACCAGACCAGTCCCCGCTGAGGCGGCAGAATCGGGGAAGCCGGAGGCGGCCCGGATACCTTGAGCGAGATCCGCCCCGATGGTACCCTTTGATGTTCGCTCCTTGCTCCGAAAGGGGCTTAAATCCATAAGGAGGCTATAGAGCGCGTGAGGCGCTACGAGACGTTTTTTGTCCTTCGCCCGGACCTGGGCGAAGCCCAAATCAAAGACACCATCAAACGGTTCGAAGGTATCATCACCGGCGGCGGTGGCGAGATCATCGAGAACGACGAATGGGGTTCGCGCGAACTTGCCTATCGCATTAAAGGCGAGCGGCGCGGCTACTACGTCCGCCTCGATTATGCGTCTCCTTCCGCGACGATGACCGAAGTCGAACGCAACCTGAAGCTCCAGGACAGCGTTCTGCGCTACATCTCGGTGCTAATCGATCCCGAAGCCAACGTCGAGAAGGCGCGCGAGGAAATCGAAACGCGCAAACGCCGTCAGGCCGAGGCTCGGGCTGCCGCCGAGGCGCGCGCGGCAGCGGCCGCAGCTCAGCGTGCCGAAGCAGCAGCGAGCGATATCGATTCCATCGAGGTGCCGGAGGAACTCTCCGAGCCCGAAGGTGGCGTCCAGGATTGAGCTTTCGGGTCGCGTCGCGACCGATCCTGAGCTGCGCACGACGCCCGCCGGAACTTCGATACTTCGCTTCGAGATCGATTGTTCCGAAGGCGACAACCGGCTCAGGATCGACGTAATCGTGACGGGAAGCGAATCCAAGAAACTGGCGACAACGATGCGGCGTGAATCGAAAATCCGAGTGGAAGGCAGCCTGAGGCAGGTGAGTCGCCGGCTCAAGTCGGGAATCGCCGAGCGCTCGTACGAGGTCGTCGCATCGACAGTCGAAACAGAAAATTCAAACTGAACCGATTCCTGATGCTGGATCGGTGATACTATTAGGGATGGCAAATGGCCGACGAAGAGAACATCGAACGATCTGCTGAAATGCCGCGCGAGGGCGAAGGCCGTCCGAGTCGCGGCGGTCGTGGAGGCGGCGAAGACCGTGGCGAAGGTCGCGCCAACGAAGGGCGGCCTGGAGAAGGCCGTCCTGGGATGCGTCGGCGGACGGGCGGACGTCGCAAGGTATGCCGGTTCTGCGCCGACAAATCGCTGAAAGTCGACTACAAAGACGTCCGAACGCTGCAAAATTTCATCACCGAGGGCGGCAAAATCGTTCCCAGCCGAACCTCGGGCAATTGTGCTCGACATCAACGCCAACTCGCGGCCGCTATCAAGCGAGCCCGCGTGATAGCGCTGCTGCCTTTCTCGACGTTGGGGGTCTGACGCGAGTCGGTGACGCGCAAGTCGCTCATAGGGATGCTCAGGGCGGGGATAGCGTCGGCTGCGCTATTCCTAGCCGGCGCCGCGATCCCTGTTATCGGAGGGTTTGCGATGCTCTTCGCGCCCGCTCCGGTGCTGGTTTATGCGGTCGGACGACCGGGCGCCATTTTTCGTTCGGCGCTTGCGGTATTTCTTGCCGCGACGCTGACCACCTTTGCGGCGGGATGGATTGCGGGCGTTGCCTTCCTGTCTACATTCGGTTTCGGCACGATCGCGCTCGGAGCGATGCTCGAGCGCAAGTATCCGTTCGAGAGAATCGTGACCGTAACGGCCGCAATCATGATGGCCAGCGGCATCTGCGTCGCATTGCTGGTCCTTGGCTCGCCCGATGCGTTGCTCAACGCGGTTCGCAGCTCACTCCAAGCGGGGATGGCCCGAGGTCAGGAAGTTTACAAGTCGATGGGCATCGACCAGGCGATTCCGGCCGATGCGCAGGTGACGATTATCGAGACGACCGTGCGGTTGAGTCCGGCGCTGCTCGCGATAACCAGCGCCGCGATTGCGCTCGTGAATCTTGGAGTTTTCTGGCGATGGGCCGGCCGTCAGCGGATGACGAGCGAACTGTTTGGTGATCTTACCAAATGGTCGACGCCCGAGTGGCTTATATGGGTGCTGCTGGCGACGGGATTCGGGCTGTTTATCCCGATCGCGCCGGTGCAGACCATCGCACTCAACGCGTTCATCTGCGTCACGGCCGTCTACTTCTGTCATGGGCTCGCGATAATGTCGTTCTATTTTACAATGATCGCGATGCCGCCGATCGCGCGCGGCGCGATTTATCTGATCGCATGTGTGCAACCCGTCCTGGCGGCCTTGGTTTGTGCCGCTGGTGTATTTGATCTCTGGATTGATTTTCGCCGACTTAAGCCGCCCAGTCAGGAAGCGGGCAACTTCGGTGATTTTCTTTAATTCGGGGGATTGGAGGCCGCAAGGTAGATGAATTTACAGGTAATCCTAAACGAAGAGGTGCCCAATCTCGGACGCACCGGCGACGTGGTCAAGGTACGCGCCGGATACGCCCGCAACTATCTGCTTCCGCGCAAGCTCGCCACGGAAGCGAATCCCAAGAACCTGCGCGCCTTCGAGCATCAGAAGCGGATCGCGATGGTCAAGCGCGAGGCGCAGAAGAGTGAAGCGCTCAAACTCAAAGAAAAGCTCGAAGCTACGAAGATTACGATCGGCGCGCACGCCGGCGAGGAGGGGAAACTCTTCGGTTCAGTCACGAATATCGATATCGAGCGCGTGCTACGCGAGAAGGGGATACCGGTCGAACGCCGCAGAATTCATCTCGCCGAGCCTATAAAGCAGCTCGGAGAGTTCACGGTTGCAGTCAGGCTTCAACCCGAAGTCGAAGCCAATCTTAAAATCGAAGTCACGGCTGAGTAAGAGGTCTCGCCGCTCATGATAAAACTCTACGACTTCCTGCCCTGTCCGTTCGGACAGAAAGTCCGAATCGTGCTCGCGGAGAAATCGCTTTCTTACGAGCTCGTCCAGGTGGACATCTCCAAGGGTGAGAACCGGCGGCCGGAGTTTCTGCGCCTCAATCCCTACGGGAGAGTCCCGGTGCTCGTCGACGAGGACACTACGGTCTACGATTCGACGATAATTAACGAATATCTCGAGGATGAGTACCCCGAACCGCCCGTTCTGCCTCCGATCGGGTCGAGTGCGCTTCGGGCGCGCGCCCGGATGTTTGAAGATTTTGCCGACAATTCCTTCACGCCGCAGGTCGGGCAACTGATGGCCGAGTATGCGCGCACGGAAGCGGAGCGCGATCAGGGTCGCCTTCAGCGCCTGCATCAAGCGGTGGACAGGGTGCTTGACTACCTCAACCATGAGCTTGCGAGCCAGCAGTTCCTGGCCTCTGAATTCTCAATCGCAGATATCGGTTTTGCGCCGCGTCTCACGATCCTGCAATCCCTGGGGATCGAGGCGGGTCAGAATCGTGCGAACGTCGACGGATGGATCAAGCGATTATTCGAGCGCGCAAGTATCGCGAATCTGCAGGGGTTAACCGTCGAACCGACCGCAGGCGTATAGCTCCGAGCGAGTCCCCCTGAAACCAAGCGCCGTCCGGGAGTTTCCGGACGGCGCTTTTCGTTCCCCGCGAAGAGTTTGCGGAGACGGCAATTTTGTCGACTCGAGGGCCGCGTTTCAGTATCGATATGCTGCTTCGGAGAAATAGTCGTCGTCTTCGCTGCGCGTTTCGCTGGTTGTGCCAGTGAGCTTAAACACCAGCTTCGCCGCGAAGAGCTTGTCTGCGATGCGACCTTGCGGTTTCAGTATCCCGCCGTGCCGACTACA
>DASPQU010000056.1:0-2530 GCA_035624805.1 Binataceae bacterium (SeqCode)
TCGCCGATGCCGTTTGCGAATATCATCCGCGATCGATTCCTGAGCGCCATCGCAAAAGGACGCGAAGATCTCGACTGGTCCGCGATGGCGCTCGGTGCGCGCGACGATGCCGGGCTCGGTGTGAAAAGCTGATTTTCACGATTGATGCCGATCGCAAGTGAATTGCGACGATTCTTCGCCCTCGCGACGTTCACTGCGTATATCGCGTTGACGTGGTGCAGCACCGCGCGTGCGATCGACTTCTACGAAATTCAAATTTATCCCGTCGAAACCGAAAAGTATCATCGCCTGACGCTCGAAGTTCATTCCAATTCGGTAACGACGGCTACGGGCTCGGAGGCACGCTCCCAA
Source organism: Binataceae bacterium (SeqCode) (assembly GCA_035624805.1). Lineage (GTDB taxonomy): Bacteria > Desulfobacterota > Binatia > Binatales > Binataceae > DASPQU01. Next base: position 352 of record DASPQU010000056.1, read on the forward strand.
ATTGATCCCTACCAGATCCATGAAACGCTTGAGCTTACATACGGGCTCATGCGCTGGGCGGAAATCGGGCAGTATCTTTGCACGGCGAAACTCGATTCGGGCAACTACGAATATTCAGGCGCGCGCACCAAGATCCATTTCGCAGTACTCCAAACGATAGAGTGGCCAATGAGCTTTGGCGGCAATGTGGAATTGGACTACATGCGCCATGCGGCCGAACAAAATCCACTTTCGTTGGAGTTGCGTCCGATAGTCGAGTCGCACGTGCGAGGCTTTACCCTCACCGGAAATTTCGCGTTCGTTAATCCGATGAGTGGCTCCGGAGCGCATCACGGCTTCACCCTTGAGCCTTCCGGAGAGATTTCCTACGACAAATTGCCGTGGATCACGCCGGCGCTGGAGTACTACGGTGATATGGGCGCGATCCGCGACATGCCCTCAGTCGATCATCAGCAGCACTTCATTGTTCCTGCGGTAAATCTCAAGATTATCAAGAACCTGGAATTCAACTTCGGCGTGGGAATCGGGCTCACGCGCGCGAGCAACGGATTGTTCGTAAAATCGATTGTTGGATGGACATTCTAAACACTTGCCAATACCGGAGCAGAGAAACCTCGTTGCGCGCGCGGACAGCCTAAATTAAGCTCAAAATCAGCGCGGCGCGATTCAGATGTCGTCGGGTTTTAAATCGCGGCGGGCCGATGAGAAGGTCGGCCGGATTCTCGGACGCGTTCGTGCGATCCGCGTCCGCATAAATTCGCTCGCCTGGCAGTACCTCCTCTTCAGTTGCTTCGCCCTTGCAATTATTTCCGCCGCCGTTGTGCTGTTCGCGGCAGTTTCCCTGAGCCCGCTACGATTCCTCGCCGCCGGCGGTGCTGTCGTATGTGTTGCGATTACCGGGATGCTCTACGTAGTGCAGCGCGGGTGGCGGATGCGGATGAATCAGAGCCAGGCGGCAGCGGCAGCCGATGCCCGCGCGAACCTCAAAGGTCGTCTTGAAACGATCGTTCAGATCGAGCAGCGCAGCCACGTCGTATCCATCGCGGGCGAGGACGATGCGCCACTCCTGCTGCCGTATCTGATCGAAGATACGCTGGCGCGAGCCGACGACTTTGAGGCGGGTCGAATCGAGGGCGGGCGAATTTCCAAATCGATATGGCCCTTCCTGGCAAGTGTCGGGGTTTCTCTATTGCTCGCGCCCCTTATCATGCGCGGGATTCGCAACGGACCTCCGAATACTGACTCCGTTCCCTCTGACATCACGATGAGGCTGAACGAGCTTCATCTGCGTCCGGCCGATCCGGGCTCGGATGCCGATATCGAAGTGCAGACCGATGCGGGAACGATGCGCAGGATCGAGCAGAAAATGGCCGCCGACAACGGTCAGGCAGGGCAGGGGCGGGAATCATCGGGAAACATGGACAAGATGCTGGACAGCGCGCGTGAATTCGCCGGCAAGCTTCAGCGCAAACTCGCAGGCGGCGAAAAACAGAAGGCGCTGATCAATCTCAAGCTTACCGATGAGGGAGAGGATCAGAATTCGCTCGATCGGCCGAGAAACGCGCCGCTGCCGGATGCGAATCACCGCGAGGACGAGCCTGCGCGCTTCAAGAGAGAACAGGGAAATCGGGCCGACGACTCGAACCAACTGCCCCTCGCGCACAACCAGGAAAGTTCGAACAGTGATGCTGACTCCGGCGATGCGCAAACCACCACGCATCCGAGTGAAAATTCGGGTGCTTCTTCCGGCGACTCTTCCATGAAAGATTCGACTCTCTCGGCCAACGAGCAGTCCGGAAGCGGTGGCGCGTCGCACGGAATCGGAGCGGATCCCGACACGCTTTTTGGTCCGGGAGGAGGTTCCAAACTCGGCAATCAGGGCTTCGAAATTGCAATCGAGGCGCGCCAGATGACCGAGGGCGCGAAATCCGCGGGCCATGCCTATCTTCCGCCCAAGGTCCGCACGCCCCTGAGCCAAACCCAGTCGCCTGATGAACCGATCGCACGCGCGTCGATTCCCGCCGATGACCGCGCCGCGATCAAGAAAGTATTCGAGCGATGAACGAACACGCGCTGGAGATACCGACCGTGGGCGATTTCGCCCGTGTCTTTCGCCACGTTCAGGCTGAGATTCACAAGGTGATAATCGGGCACGAGCAGGCGATCGAGGAGTTGCTCA
>DASPQU010000057.1:0-4801 GCA_035624805.1 Binataceae bacterium (SeqCode)
CGCAACTTCGGTCAGCATGCCGCCATTTTGGCCGCTTTTCGCGAATGCCGCGGCGACGTCGTCGTGACGCTGGACGCCGATTTGCAAAATCCGCCCGAGGAGATACCGCGACTCCTTAAGTCCATCGAGGAGGGCAACGACGTGGTCGGCGGATGGCGCGCCGAGCGCCAGGATCAGGCTTACCGGCGGCTGGCCTCGCGCCTGCACAATCGCGTCACCTCGCTGATCGTGGGCGTGCCGATGCACGACTACGGATGCATGATGCGCGCGTACCGGCGTCATATCGTCGAGACGGTGATCGAGTGCGACGAGAAGGCGGCGTTCGTTCCTGCGCTCGCAAACACATTCGCCAAACGCGTCGCTGAAATTCCGGTTGGTCACGCCGAGCGTGCGTCGGGAAGTTCGAAATACAATCTCTTAAAACTTGCGACGCTGAGCCTGAACCTGATCACGGGCTTCTCGATGCTTCCGATACAGACGCTGAGCCTCGTCGGGATCGGAATCTTCGCGCTTGACGCGCTTTTTGCGATGCTCCTGTTTGCGCACCGAATCCTCTACGGACCGCAGGAGGAGGGCGCGATGTGGGTGCTGTTCGCGGTCCTGTTCCTGTTCGTCGGAGTGATCTTTCTGGCGCTCGGACTGATTGGCGAATACGTGGGCAGGATTTATCTCGAAGTGCGCCGGCGCCCAACGTATATCGTTCGCACGGTTCACGGCCCGTCGTCGCAGCCGAGTCAGGGGTCTCATACGTTTTGACTCAGCTCGATTCGGCCACGCTAAGCGCGATCAAAGACTCCGCCTGCGTTCTCTTCGCGTATCACGATACGGGCTACGTCTGTATCGAGGCGCTGCTTGAACTCGGCGCCCCGATCGTCGCGCTGTTCACGCACGAAGACGATCCGCGTGAAGAAATATGGTGGCGATCGTGCACCGATCTCGCGCGGCGCAATTCAATTTCCGTCTTCACTCCCGAAAAGATCACGCACGACACAATCGCCCAGGTGGCCGCACTCGCGCCAAAGGTGATCTACTCGATCTACTATCGATACCTGCTGCCAGACGCCCTTCTCGCGCTTGCTCCGATGGGCGCGTACAACCTGCACGGATCCCTGCTTCCGCGATATCGCGGGCGCGCGCCCGTGAACTGGATGCTCGTGAACGGAGAACGCGAGGGCGGGGTGACGCTTCATCATATGGTCGCGCGCGCGGACGCGGGCGATATCGTCGCGCAGCGCGCGGTTCCGATCGACGACAACGATACGGCGCTGACGCTCTACCGCAAGCTGGTTCCGCTCGGCGCGGAGATTTTTCGCGAGTACCATCCACTGATCGTCACCGGTCGGGCTCCGCGTATCCGCCAGGACCTCAGCAAAGGAAATTATTTCGGCCGCCGCCGCCCCGAGGATGGGCGTATCGATTGGCGATGGCCGGCGCGGCGCGTATTCAATCTCGTGCGCGCGCTGACGCATCCGTATCCGGGAGCGTTTTGCTTCGCGTCAGGACGCAAGATGCTCGTGTGGGAAGCAAAGATTGGGGCAGAGACGGGCAGGCGTGGCGATCCCGGAGAGATAATCAGCGAGCGCGACCAGAGCGTCGAGGTCGCAGCAGGCGAGGGCAGTGTTATACTCATCCGCGTTCAGATCGAGGGCGACGCCGAGGCGTCGGCGCGCTCGGTGATCGGCACGAACGCGGCGACGCGCATGCGCGCAATCCTGTGAGTTCGGAGGACGAATGAAAGTTCTAATTACCGGCGGAGCGGGCTTTTTGGGCTCGCATCTGTCCGACGCGTTTATCGCGCGCGGCGACGAAGTGTGGGTGCTCGATACGGGGGCGATCGGCAAGGTGCGCCATCTGCTCGAGAATCGGCGCTTTCACTACGTCCACGATTCGATTTTCAACGCCGAATTGATCGACGGGCTCGCAGCCAAGGTCGACCTCATCTACCATCTTGCGGCGGTGGTCGGCGTCGAACATTACGTTGCTGATCCCTACGAGACGCTCAACGTAAACGTCAACGGCACCCAGAACATCCTCAAGGCCGCCTACAAGTACAGCAAAAAGGTCGTATTTAGCTCGACTTCCGAAGTGTACGGAAGAAATCCGAAAGTGCCGTGGCGCGAGGACGACGATCGCGTGCTGGGAGCGACCTCGATCGACCGATGGTGCTACTCGACGTCGAAGGCGGTCGGCGAGCATTTCTGCTTCGCCTATCACAAGCTCGGGCTGCCGGTGGCAATCGTGCGATTTTTCAACGTCTACGGGCCGCGTCTCGACAAGCTCGATGTCGGACGCCTGTTCACGATCTTCATGGGGCAACTGCTGCGCGGCAAGGATTTGACCGTTATCGGCGACGGCAGCCAGACGCGATGCTTCACGTACGTCACCGATGCGGTCGAGGCGACGGTTCAGGCGGGACTCAATCCGGCTGCGGACGGGCAGGCGATAAATATCGGCACCGACGTCGAGACGACGGTGCTGGAATTCGCCAAGGTGATGCTCGATCTGTACGGCCCGTGCAATTCCAAGATCAAGCACGTCGCGCAGGAAGAGATTTACGGCAAGAGCTACGAAGATATCCCGCGGCGCGTACCCGACAATACCAAGATGAAGACGATCCTCGGCGTGACGCCAAAGATTTCGCTGCGCGAAGGCACGAAGCTTTCGATGGACTGGTTCCGCAGCCAGCAGAGCGAGTGAGTTATCCTGACGCGGGGGCGATTTGAATCAACCTTGATGCGCGGCCAAGGTCTGCCGCGCACAATCGAAAAATCCTGGAGCGAAACATGAATCTCAAAGACGCAGTTGCATTGATCACGGGCGGCGGATCGGGGCTGGGCGAAGCCACGGCGCGCGAGTTTTTCAGCGCGGGCGCAAAGATTTCGATTCTCGATCTGCCATCGTCGCCGGGCGCAAAGGTTGCGCAATCGTTCGGCGATCGCGGGATGTTCTGTCAGGCGGACGTGGGTTCCGAGAAGGAAGTCGCCGAAGCCGTTCAGAACACGATCAGCCGTTTCGGTGCTATCAACGTTCTCGTCAATTGCGCCGGAATCGGTCGCGCGATGCGCACGATCACAAAGGAAGGACCGCATCCGCTCGAACTCTTCAGCAAGGTGATCGGCGTCAACCTGATTGGCACGTTCAACGCGATTCGTCTCGCCGCCGCGGCGATGGCGAAGGGCAGCGCCAATGCGGACGGCGAGCGCGGCGTGATCGTCAATACCGCATCGGTGGCGGCGTATGACGGCCAGATCGGACAGGCTGCCTATTCGGCATCAAAGGGCGGCGTGGTCGGGATGACGCTGCCGATCGCACGCGACCTCGCGTCGGTCGGAATTCGCGTATGCACCATCGCTCCTGGAACGTTTGAGACGCCGATGCTTGCGGGACTCCCTGACCCGGCGCGCAAGGCGCTCGAGGCGCAGATTCCATTCCCGTCGCGGCTTGGGCGTCCGTCGGAGTATGCGGCGCTTGCGCGCCACATCGTCGAGAATGCGATGCTCAACGGCGAAACGATCAGGCTCGACGGCGCGCTCCGGATGCCCCCGCGCTAAAGAAAAAAAGGGGCGCGGCGATTCAATAGCCGCGCCCTTCTATCAATCTATTTTTCGAAAACTGCTAGCGGATGATATCCGCTGTCGTGGCCGCTGAATGTGGCCCGCCGATCGTTTCGGCGCCAATCGAGATGATGAGCATTCCCTGCTCATAGCGCGGCCCGCCGACAATCAAGACCCCGTGATTGCGGAGCTTCAGGTCGGTTGACATCACGGGACGCTCGCCCTGGAAGAGGATTACTTCCATCGCGATCATGTCGCCCGCAACGTCGCGCGGCTGCACATGGAGGATTCTACCGCCCGGGAGATCGAAGGAGACTTCCTTGCCGCACTCGGTCTTGCCGTCCTGATGCTGGACAAGCCGATAGGTCGTGTAACTGAACAGCGACTGCAGACGCTGGCCCATCGCAGCCAGACGCGTATCCACGCCCTCGTGAGTGTCGGAAGCGACGACAGAATCGACGTGGACGTTTATCCGCTTGCGCGGCGAGTCCTGCTCAGCCGAGGCGACGGCGCCCAGAGCCAATACAATTGCTACTAGCGGGACGATCGTTGCGTATGGGGAAAAGCCGCGCCGACTGTACATCGAGCTGTTTACTGCTCCGGCAGCCATATGACCGTCGTGTTCGCGCGCGGCTCACTCCACACAGCGACTGACGGGATCTCGGATTCCAGCCGGGAAATCACGGCATGAGAATCGGTGGGAAGTTCGTCGGCGGCGCTCCCCAAATCTGCTGCCGCGCTGGCGACATCGTGGCTCGCAGCCGCGATATCACCTGGCGCCTTGGCGATCTCCTGCGCAGGGCCTTTTTCGATTTTGGCGATTGAGGCGTCCAGAGGTCCGTTCACGATCCGGTGCCTAATCAGCGGCGTGACAACCGCGATGGTTATTACCGCAGCAGCCATCGCGACCGTCGTCATCGCGAATCCGGAATTCAGGTACTCGCCGGCAGATTGGATCATCCGTCTGATGCGAACCGTGAAAGGGACCGGAAGCTCCTCGATTCGCGCCATCACGGATTTCGCGAATCCGTCGAGAGACGGAGGGACAACGATACCGCTTCTAAGTTCGTTGCCGATTACGTCGAAGTCCGCGAGCGTCTTTTCGCACGCGGGACAGTGCGCAAGATGGCGCGCGACCTCCTGCATCTCGTGAGGTTCGAGCTCGCCGTCCTCGAACGGGCCAAGCAGCGGACTGATTTCGAAACATTCAGCCATCGTGACTCAGCCCTCGTTTAGATCCTTCAACA
>DASPQU010000058.1:0-2464 GCA_035624805.1 Binataceae bacterium (SeqCode)
GCACGCTGCGCGAAGTTTATCTGCCGCACTTCAAACGTATCCTCGACGCCGGATGCGCCTCTGTGATGTCGGCGTACAACAAGGTCAATGGCGAGTACTGCGGCCATAATCGCGAGCTGCTGACCGATATCCTGCGGCGAGAATGGGACTTCGAGGGATTCGTCCATTCGGATTGGCTGCTCGGCGTCTACCATCCGTATGCGGCGGCAGCCGGTCTTGATGTTGAGAATCCGGAGCCTGTCAATTTCGGGCAAAGACTCGTCGATGCGGTGAGATCGGGGGCGATCGAGCCGGGCGTGATCGATACAGCGTGCCGGAGAATTCTGACGACGCTCTATCGATTCGCTGCTGCAGACGATCCGCTCGATTCGTATACGCCGGAGATGGTGGCGTGCGACACGCATCGCGCGATCGCTCTCGAAGCGGCGCTCAAATCCGCCGTGCTGCTCAAGAACGATCGCGTGCTGCCGCTGGATCGAAATGCCGTTCGGCGCGTTGTCGTCGCGGGGCGGCTCGCATCGCTCAGGAACACGGGCGATCGCGGTTCGAGCCAGGTTTTTCCGCCCTATGTCATCACCGCGATTGACGGGCTGAAGGAATATCTCGGCGACGAGAAGGTCGTGCTCGCCGGCGATGAAAGCGATCCCGCGCGCGCCGGGGCTGTGGCTTCGGAAGCGGACGCCGCGATCGTCGTTGTTGGATACACTGCCCAGGACGAGGGTGAGTACATCCCGGGTGACATAAGCGGCGGAGATTCGCAGGCCGGTCAGCAGCGGCCGCGACGAGCGATCGGCGGCGACCGCGACAATCTCGGGCTGTCGGCGGAGCAAGTAACGCTGATTCGCTCGGTCGCATCGTCGAATCCGCGAACTGTCGTCGTGGTTGTCAGCGGATCAGCGGTGATCATGACGGAATGGATCGACGCTGCTCCCGCTGTTCTTCAAACCTTCTATTCCGGGATGGAGGGCGGCCGCGCGCTCGCGAAGTTGCTGTTCGGCGACGAGTCGCCTTCCGGCAAGCTGCCGTTCACCGTGCCGGTATCGCCGGCCGATCTGCCGCCATTCGACAAGAACGCCGAATCCATCGAGTACGGCCCGTATCACGGCTACACGCTGATGGAGAAAACCGGCCGCACGCCGGCGTTCGCATTCGGATTCGGGCTTTCGTATTCGAGCTTCCGATACCGCGCACTAAGGGTTCGCCGCACTCACGACGGAATCGAGGCGCAGGTCTCGATTGCCAATATCGGAAGCGTCGAAGCCGATGAAATCGCGCAATTGTACGTAGGCTTCCCCGGTTGTGCGGTCGACCGACCAAAGAAACTGCTGCGCGGATTCGAGCGCACACGCTTGAAACCTGGCGATACTCGGACGATTCGGTTTTCGGTGACGCTCGACGCGTTGCGCTACTACGATCCGGTCACGCGCGAATGGCGCCTGGAGCCGGAAACCTATGTCGTATCAGCGGGAGGATCGTCGCGCGAAGAGGATTTGCTCCGCCGCGAAATCGTGCTCTAGAAATCGTCGTCGCCGGCATCAGACGATTCGTCGAGCGCGCCGCTTTCGACGTCTTCGATCGCCTGCTCGAAGTCGGGCCCTGACATTTCGTCGCCCATCTCGCGCCCGAGCTTGCGCATCACCTTGCCGATGCTTTTCGGATCACGCTCGTTGTAGTCGCTGAACGTCGACGCGTCGCCGAGCGAATCCAGCCGCGCCTCTTCCGAACGCGGCATCGCGAACCGCGACATCAGCCGGTTGAGCTTGCGATTTCCGCAATGACCGCATCGCACGCGCACCCTCTCCGACACGCGCGTGGTCAGGACGCTGGTTCGGCGATGGCACTTCGCGCATTCGTATTCGTAAATCGGCATCGAGAACGGTCCCGCCGGCAATTTTCTCCCAGCGGCGGCGTCGCGGCAACCGGGCGATATGATTCAGATGTTAAACAAGCGTCGCGCATTTGATGTGGTCGCATCTGCGACGCTGGCGATGCTCTCCGTTTTGATTTCGGCGATCGCCTCGATCGATAGCGCGATCATCGCAGGCTCAGTCAGCTTTCCGGCGAACGGGCCGTCGTGCGGCCACGGGCCGTCAGTTTCGACGAGCAGGTTCGCAAGCGGAACGGTTCGCGCCAGCTCGCGATCGCGTTCGCGATAAACGACCTCGGGCGTAATCGAGATGAAATATCCGGCAGCGATGATGGCTCGCGTCGTTGCCTGGTCGGATTTGTGCCAGTGAAAAACTGCCCGGCGAACACCGGCGCGCGTGATGATCCGTAGAGCCTCACTTGCCGCCTCGTGCGGACAATGAAGACACAGCGCGAGATCGAAACGCGCCGCCTCGGAGGCGAATCGAGCAAGTCTTGCACGCGTCGCGGCAACGAAACCCGGATGCCGCGAGGCGTCGCCATAGTAGGGTAGGCCAACCTCACCGATCGCGCAGATCGATTCGCGTCTTGCGTCGAT
>DASPQU010000059.1:0-11297 GCA_035624805.1 Binataceae bacterium (SeqCode)
GCACCGCAACGCCTACGTCGACAGCCACACCGGCGCCGACAGGCACCGCAACACCAACCCCAACGGCGACCTTTACCGCCACTGCCACGGCGACTCCGGGGCCCACCCCGACCGGCACCCCGACGCTGGCGCCAACCCCGACACCTGCCGGCGCGGCGACGCCCACGGCGACTCCGACGCCAACGCCCATCCCGTCAGGAAGCGCAACGCCCACGGGCACGGCGACGCCGACGGGTACTCCGACTCCGTCCGGCGCGGTAACGTTGTTGCCCGCGCTCGTCGATTTTGGATCGGTAGTCGACTCTCAGAGATCACTCTCGCAAACGGTCACGCTCACTAATGGAAGCAACAACCCGCTGGTCATCAAAGGATGGGATCTCGGCGGTGACGAAGAGGAGGACCTTGAACCCTCCTCGCGCCCCGAGTTCTACATAGCGAGTTCGACGTGCCCGCGGCGGGGAGCATTGCCGGCGCTCCATTCCTGCAGCTTCGACGTGATCTTCGCGCCGCGAAGACCCGGACCCGTGATCGAAGCGCTGCGGGTGTTCGATAAGGCAACCAACAGTCCGCAGTCCAGCCAATTCAAAGGAGTCGGCCTCCCACGCTAGGGAAGCTCTGCGCGACATCACTGGCGCATAGTTGACGGAATCGACGATTTCGAACCGCTTCGCGCAAGCGCTCCTGCAAAACGCGGGGGCGGGGACAGAAAGTTATCCGCGAAGCGGTCAGCAGGATTTGTCTCAGTGGTCGCCCAGAACGGCCATCCGATGCGGGTCGAGGAATGCCTTGGTTACCAGCCCCATGTCGATATACCAGCATTCGTGATCCTGGCTCTCGTGGCCGGGCATATACACCACTGACGAAAAGCCGCTTTGCAGGTCCTCATCGACAAGAGCGACCTGGAACATGCGTTTGTAAGGATAGATTGCGACCTTGGCGTCGGGCACCGGACGATCTCGATACGCGTTGAACGAAGCAATGGTCTTCCATAGCTTGCCGTCGCCATCATATTGATCCGACGCGGTGATGAACCATCCCTCGGAATCGACATAGAGCACGCGCTTGGGAATCACGACGCCCGCGCTTCCGATCTTCTGATGCCACGACTGAGGCTTCGCGGTCGCTTCGATCACATATAGCTGGCGCATCTCCCAGTCTTCGGGGCATACCGTTCGACTACCGTCGAAGTCGCACGCTTTCGCGGGAACATTCTCGGCGTGCGCGCACGCGAGCATCGGTTTGATGCCGAGCATCTTGTAATCGTAGTTCTCAATTTTGGCCGAGAATCCAAAATAGGAATCCGGATCGAGATTGTTCGCGTATGTCACCGCCGTCCCGCCCTGAAACGCGACGAGCGCCGGACCTGCCGCGTCGGACAGGAAATCCGCCGTCACGCGCTTGAGGCGGCGCGTATGCGGATTGAAATACCACGCGTTGTCATCCTGATTCGGATCCTTGTTGCGATAGCGAACGAGTCCGAAGCCGCGCAACTCTTCGGGCTCGATAAAAGGAAACGCGCCGAACTTGTATCGGATGCCGGGGCCTTCGGCCTCGGGATCGGTTGGCGTCGGCGGGACCTCGATACGACCGATATTGTTGTAGAAGGCAAAATGGCCGATGGTGAAGTGCGCAATCGGGTCTGATGCGCTCCCGCCCGGGCGATTGCTGACCACCTCTACGTCTCGGATATCGACGTCGTCGCTGTATTGCGGACGAAAGCTGAAATTCCACATCACCTTGGTGGCTACTTGCGGATCGTTCGCGTCGAGCAGCGGAAACGGCAATCCTGCAACGTAGTTCTGCAACTCGCCCTTGTCGTTCAGGCGCACCTGCGACGAATACTTCTCGGTCGCGGCCTTGTACGGCGGCGGCCATTCGATATGACCTGTGGGAACGATCTTCAACCGCATCCCCTGCTTCGCCAGCGCGAAATTTCCGGGGCTGAGAAGATCCTGCACCGACGCGGCATTGTCAGGAGTGATAACGTCGCCCGGCTTGATCGAGGCCGCGCGCAGAGCGGAAGAAAGGAACAAAGCTGCGAAATTGCAGCAAATGAGGGCCACGATTCGTCTCATGGGATGACATCCTCAGGCAGGAGATCGTCGCTCGTCAAGAACGAATGAGTTTCGCTCCCAATTTGCCCCGTCACCGATATCTATTTAGCGGTTAGACCGACGCGAGTGGGTTTTGCTAATGATCGCCATCCGGACTGCTGGAGGGACAAATGCAGGTTAAGCTGACTATCAACGGATCTCCGTTCGAAGCCGATGTCGATCCGCGGACGCTTCTGGTTCATTTCATCCGCGATACTGCCCAGCTCACCGGAACGCACGTGGGATGCGAAACCTCGATGTGCGGCGCGTGCACGGTGTTGATGAATGGGCGCGCAGTCAAATCGTGCGCGATTCTGGCGGTGCAGGCGGAAGGCGCCGAGATCACGACCGTCGAAGGACTGGCCAAAGACGGCAAGATCTCTCCAGTTCAGGAGGGATTCTGGGAAGAGCACGGGCTGCAGTGCGGATACTGCACCCCGGGAATGATTATGAACTCGACGGATTTGCTGAGCCGAAATCCCAACCCGAGCGAAGCCGAGATTCGCGAGGCGCTCGAAGGAAACCTGTGCCGATGCACCGGCTACCAGCACATCATCAAGGCGGTCCAATACGCGGCAGCCAAGATGCGCGAATCGAAAGCAGCCTGAAACGGGAGCATTGAGAGGGGAATCACGATGCCGGTAATACCAAAATTCGTGGGTGCACGCGTCAGACGGCGCGAGGATCCGCGGCTCATTTCAGGTACGGGAACCTACGTTGACGACGTCAAGCTGGTCGGGATGCTCACGGCGGTCACGCTGCGCAGCCCTTACGCACACGCCAAAATCAACTCGATCGACATAAGCAAGGCGCGGTCGATGCCGGGAGTCGCAGGCATCTTTTGTTTGGCTGACGTGAAAGATCAGATCGGCACGCTTCCATGCGTCGCGCCGGCCGATCATGTGCCATTCCATCCGGTCCTCGCGATCGACAAGGTCCGCTATGTCGGTGAACCCGTGGCAGTCGCCGTCGCGACCGACGCATACAAGGCGCAGGACGCGCTCGACCAGATCGACGTCGATTACGACGCGCTCGATGCGGTGGTCGATCCCGAGAAGGCGCTGGAATCGCGCGCGCACCTCGTCCACGAGGAATTCGGAACCAACCTCGCGATGCGCGTCGAGGTCCCGAATCCCGCCGTCGACGAGGCGATGCGCAAGGCCGACAAGGTCATTAAGTTTCGCATTGTCAACCAACGTCTCGCCCCGATGCCGATGGAGCCACGCGGCGTCGTCGCCCAGTGGCATGCCGGGCTGAAGCAGCTCACGGTCTGGTCTTCAACACAGATTCCTCATCTGCTGCGCTCGCAGCTCGCCGAGATGCTCAAAATCGGCGAGAACAAGATTCGCGTTATCGCGCCCGAAGTCGGCGGCGGCTTCGGATGCAAGCTCAACGTATACGGCGAGGAGGCCCTCGTCGCGTGGCTGGCGATGAAGCTCAATCGTCCTGTCAAATGGATCGAGCGCCGGCGCGAAAACCTCGCCGCCACGACACACGGCCGCGATCAAATCACCGATCTCGAGGTAGCGGCAAAGAAAGACGGCGAGGTGCTGGCGATGAAGGCGCACTTCGTCTGCGACATGGGCGCGTACCTCCATCTGCTGACGCCCGCGATTCCGGGATTCTCGGGCTTGATGATAACGGGTTGTTACAAAATACCGGCGCTGTCGTTCACGCAGTCACTCGTCTTCACAAACAAGATGGCCACCGATGCGTATCGCGGTGCGGGACGGCCCGAGGCTGCCTTTATCGCCGAGCGAACGATGGACATGGTCGCGGGCGAGTTCGGGCTGGACCCGGTCGAAGTACGCCGGAAGAACTTCATCCCCAAAGAGGCCTTTCCCGCGACGACTGCGGGCGGCCTCGTCTATGACTCGGGCGACTACAACCTTTCGCTCGACAAGGCTCTCGATATCGTCGACTACAAGAAGGCACGCGCCGACCAGGAAGCAGCCCGCAAAAACGGACGTTTGATAGGAATCGGCATCTCGTCCTACGTCGAGATTTGCGGAATCGGACCGTCCTCCTTGCTGCCGCCGAAGCTAAAGGGAGGAGGATGGGAAAGCGCGACAGTCAGGATTGAGCCCGATTGCAAAGTCACGGTGCTGACCGGCGTATCGCCTCACGGCCAGGGACAGGAGACGACTTTCGCCCAGCTCGTCGCCGACGCGTTCGGAATCGACATCGACGATGTCAACGTAGTTCACGGCGACACCGCCGTCGTTCAATACGGAATCGGCACGTTCGGCAGCCGCGGCACAACGGTGGGCGGTCCGGTGCTGATGCTCTCGATCGGCAAGCTGCAAGACAAGATGCGGAAGATCGCGTCGATAATGATGGAGGCCCCGCCCGATCAGCTAACCTTCACGAATCGGACCGTAGCGCTCGCGAGCGATCCGAATAAGTCGATTCCTTTGCAGACCGTCGTCGACGCTGCTTACGGCTACAAGCAGCCGATGCCCGGCATCGATCCGGGGCTGGATGCAACCAGCACGTATGAGCCGTCCGCGTGCACCTTCCCATTCGGGACCCATATCTCTGTCGTGGAAGTCGACCCTTCGACCGGCGTCACCAAGTTCCTGCGCTACGTCGCGGTTGACGATTGCGGAAAAATCATAAGCCCGCAGCTAGTTGAAGGGCAGGTTCACGGCGGAATCGCGCAAGGCATCGCGCAGGCGCTCTACGAAGAAGTCGTCTATGACGAAAACGGCCAGCTCGTGACCGCAAGCCTTATGGATTACGCGGTGCCGAAAGCCAACATGCTGCCGCATTACGAACTCGCGGCGACGATAACGCCCTCGCCCGTCAACTCGCTGGGCGTCAAGGGTGTCGGCGAGGCCGGCACGATCGGCTCGACACCGTGCGCCGTCAACGCCGTCCTCGACGCTCTCAAACCGCTCGGCATCCGCACCCTCGACATGCCTCTCAAACCCGAAAAGGTCTGGAAGGCGATTCAAAACGCGAAGAAGGCCTGACCCATATGTATCCAGCTTCGTTCGAATACCATCGCGCGGCGTCGATTAAGGACGCCCTTTCGATGCTCAAGCAGTTCGGCGACGAGGCCAAGCTTCTCGCCGGCGGCCATAGCCTGATCCCGATGATGAAGCTGCGCCTCGCGCAACCCGCGCATCTGATCGATATCGGGTCCATCAAGGACCTCAGCATGATTCGTGAGGATGGCGCGGTAATCGACATCGGCGGGCTCGCCACGCACGCTGATGTCGAATCGTCCACCGCCGTGAAGCAAAAGCTCGCGATGCTCTCGGAATGCGCAGCGCTGATCGGCGACGTGCAGGTGCGAAATCGCGGCACGATCGGTGGAAGTCTGGCGCATGCGGACCCCGCCGCGGACTATCCCGCCGCGATCCTCGCGCTCGAAGCCGAGATCAAAGTGGAGAGCGAGTCGGGCGCGCGCACCATCAAGGGGGAGGATCTTTTCGTCGATTTGATGACCACGTCGATACGCTCCGGCGAGATACTAACGCACGTGCGTATCGCGCCGATTCCGGCGGGCGCCGGCGCGGCATACCTGAAGTATCGCCAACCCGCGTCCGGCTTCGCAACGGTTGGTGTCGCCGCGGTCGTCACGATGAAGGGCAACAATTTCGACAAGGTGCGCCTTGGAGTGACGGGTCTGGCGGCGAAAGCGTTTCGCGCCAAAGCTGTCGAGTCCGCTTTGAGCGGCAAAGGACGCGACGCGATCGCGTCGGCGGCTTCGCATGCTGCCGACGGCATCGATGCAATGTCAGACATCCACGCGTCGGCGGAATTTCGCGCCGAGCTTGCGCGTGTTTACACCGCGCGCGCAATCGAATTGGCGGCGTCTCGCGCGAAGAGCTGACGTCTTCTACAACCCAAACAAAGTGACCGTGTCGCATCGCGAATGAAGATCGCAGGTGAACAGAATCTCTCGGCCCCGCGCGATAGCGTGTGGGAACTCTTTAATGATCCCGATAGGCTGTCGCGCCTGATTCCCGGATGCGAAAAGCTCGAGGTCCTCGGCCCCGACGAGTACGGCGGCACGATCAACGTCGGTATCGCTGCCGTCAAGGGCGTCTATTCGGGCAAGCTCAAGCTTGAAGACAAGCGCGCGCCCGAACATTACAAGATCAGCCTGGACGGCAAGGGCAAGCAGGGGTTCATCAAAGGCGCGGGCACGCTCGATCTGGAAGCCAAAGGCGCGAACGAAACTCTGGTCAAGTATGCGGGCGACGTGCAGATCGGCGGCCCGTTGATGCAGGTCGGACAACGCATGATCGAGAGCGCGTCCAAGATGATGCTCGGCCAGTTCTTCGCAGCCGCGGACGCCGAACTGAAAGCTCACGCCGTCGGACAGGTCGCGCGCCAGGGAATCTTCGTCAACTTCTGGCGCTGGATCGTTCGCGTGATCGCGTCGCTGTTCAAGCGAAGCTGATCGTCGACTTTTTCGATTCGCGCACCTCTTTCCAAGGTGAAAGATGCAGCGTGTGCGACTACGCTCTATCGTATGGCCACGCTTCGATTCATAACGGAACCCGCCCGCGATACTCCCGTCAAAGCCGAAACCGAGGTTCTCGTCGTCGGCGGAGGCACGGCCGGCGTCGCGGCCGCGGTGGCCGCAGCCCGCAACGGCGCGGATGTTGTCCTCGTCGAGCGCCTCGGCTATCTGGGCGGTCTCGCGACTGGCGGACTGATCGCACTTCTGCTCACGCTCGACGACGGACGCGGACGCCAGGTAATCGGCGGCTTGTGTCAGGAGATCGTCGATCGTCTCAACAAACGCGGCGCGGCGTTTCATCCGAGAAAAGAGGAATGGGGCAGCGCGGACGACGCAGCCGTCTCGCGCGATCGCGGATGGGGTCTCGTATGGGGCAGCGGACCGCATCGCGTGCGCTACTCGGTCGCCTACGATGCTGAAGAATTCAAGTTCGCGCTGAACTCGACGGTGGAAGAATCCAAAGTCAACCTTCTGATGCACTCTTACGCGTGCGACGCGATAGTCGCCGACGGCCGAATCAACGGAGTCGCATTTCAGAGCAAGTCGGGGCGCTTCGCGATTCTGGCGAAAACAATTATCGACGCGACCGGCGACGGAGACGTATTCGCGTCGGCGGGTGCGCGTTTCGAAAAGGAATCGGTGCTGCCGTGGCTGTGGTTCAGCATGGGCGGAATCGATGACATCGATCGCGCAATAAAAAGCGGTGGCTGGTTTTTCCGCACCATCGGCGACGGTCGCGCGCTGATGCCGTGGGGCGCAACCGAACGAATCTCGCGTAAGATCGACGCTACCGACCCTGAAGACCTCACGTATGCGGAGATAGCCTGCCGCTCTCGTGTGATGGAGCAGGTCGATCGGATGCGCGCGGAACTTCCCGGCTTCGCGCACGCTCACGTCTGCCATATCGCCGATCAGATCGGAATTACCGAGAGTCGCCGTATCGTCGGACGCCACCAGCTCGGACGCGATGAAGTCGACACGCCTTGCGATGACGTGATTGCAATCACAGGCCACTGGACCAAGTACGAGGCGCTTTACTACATCCCGTATCGTTCGATTCTCGCTACCGAATTTCCCAATCTGCTGGTTGCCGGTCGATGCGTCTCCGTGGACCATCGCGTCCATCACGCGACCAAGGAGATCCCTGCGTGCTTCGCGACTGGAGAAGCTGCTGGAACAGCAGCCGCACTTGCGTCGCGCACCAAAGCGGATGCGGCGACCGTCGATGTAAAATCGATTCAGGATACGCTCGAACGAAACGGTGCGATCCTGCATCTGTAGGGGTTTTGCGGCAATTCGCGAAGCTGCCGGATTGACGGAAACCGGTTCTTGTGAGATGAAAACAACCGACCGGTTCGCGTGCGAGAAGCGTTTTCCTCATGCCCTGTTGCGCATTTGCCGCATTCATACTGGGCCAGGTAATCCTGGCTATCGGCGCAATTAAACGATCGGTATTCGGGACTTCTGTCGATGCTTCCCCGGCGTCAAATGCGGTCGTGGCCTGGAGTCTCGGGCAAGCCCAGCCCGTGCTGACCCTCCGACGCGGTATCGCGATAGGCCGTGGTAGGATTTTCGCGGCAGCCGCGTGCATCGAACTGCTGCTCCTGGCCGGCGCGATTTATGGAATCACTTCTCCTGCTCACTCGCACCCGTCCGCTCTCCGATTCCCGATCTGCTCGAAAATTCGGCTATTAGCCAATCGATAGAAGCGTTCCCGCAGAGACCGGAGGTCATCATGGCCGCAATCCCACAGGAAATCGCGAAGCCTTTCATTCGCAAGGACGGCACCGCCGGCCCGATGACGCGTGCGCGCCAGCGTCGCACAATTCGCATCTACGCCGTGATGTGCGTTCTCGGAATTCTCCCTTTCCTGATGCACGCGTCGGCCTCATCGCAGGCGGCCGGATTAGGATTGTGGTTTCCCGGCGCGGGATTCCTCGCAGTCGGCGGCTGGGCAATGCTGCTGACACCGGTAACCCTCGCTCTCTTCGCGCTCGCAGTTTTCACGTGGTTCGGCGCAGGCATGGTCATCGCACCCATCATCGTGTGGCTCGGCTCCGCGCTGATGGCGGGATCGATGGCGGGCGACAGCATCGTAGGCGCTGCTCCATGGTTGGTCGTGGCTTTCACCGGCGGAGCGTTGGGCTGGGCGTACAATGAATCGGAGAAGCGCAAACGTGCGAACCTCGCAAAGCTCGACGACCGCACTCGATATCTCCCCGCCGCGATCAAGGAAGTCATCGAGCGCGCCGCACCGACACCCGTCCCCGGAGAACGCGAATTAAGTCCGGAAGATCTTGCTGCCGCGCGTTATGCCTTCGACCGGGCGCTCCAGCCCGTCGGGCAGCTCAACGGTTTCGACAAGGTCGACCAATTCCAGACTTCAGCGTTGCGCTATCAAATCAACTTCATCGGGTACGCGCTCGGGCTCCTGCAATGCCATTACACTCCGAGCTTTCACGGCTATTTGTCGCAAGCGCAGCGCAACATTATCGAGACCTATCTGCAACGCCAGATCTGGGGTTACTGGGTATACGAGTCCGCATGGGGACATCTGAATCTGACTAATCCCGATCCGGCCAATTGGGACAATATCATGCTGACCGGATGGCTCGGACTGCATATCGGAATGTATATGTCGGCGAGCGGTGACCGGAGGTACGCCGAACAGGGGAGCCTCACGTTCCGGATGAACCGCAACCGCGCGTTTCATCACGATATTCACAGTCTGGAACGCTCGGTGATGCAGAACTTTCAGAACTCGCAGT
Organism: Binataceae bacterium (SeqCode); assembly: GCA_035624805.1. Taxonomy (GTDB): domain Bacteria; phylum Desulfobacterota; class Binatia; order Binatales; family Binataceae; genus DASPQU01. The sequence goes on from DASPQU010000059.1 coordinate 9,339, forward strand.
TCTGCCTGTATCCCTGCGAGCCGAACTGGATATATCCAATCTGTAATCACTACGGGATGACCTCGCTGGTGCTTTACGATCGACTGTTCGGCGCCAGTCATTCGACCTTCGTCATGAATCGGTGGCTCGACAACCTTGATCGCGAGTTTACAGACGACAGCGGCAGCCTTATCGGTCTGCGCTCGGGGCTCACCGGTCTTCCGTTTCCGTTCCCTGCCGGCGAAGCCGGATTCGCCGATTTCACGAACTGTTTCGCGCCGGATCGCGCATGGCGGATGTGGGCGATCGCGCATCATGACTTGCAGTACATCATGAAAAAGGACGCCGACGGTGCGGCCAGCCTGTCGCTCAGCGGCGCGGGCTTCGACTTCGGGAACTATCGCTCGGGCTTCGTAGGGGCGTACGCAACGATCATGAATGGCGCGCGCGAATTCGGCGACGACGAGGTTGCCGATGCGGCCCAGCGCGCTCTCGATCGCGACTGTGGTCGGACGGACGCGAACGGCATCCTTCGCTACGCGCGCGGCTCGAATCTTTCCAACCTGATGGCGTTTCGCGCGCGAATCCATCGGCGCGACGACTTCCGTAGCGCCGTTACCCAGGGCCCGCCTGCGTCGGTTTTCAAGGGTCCTTTGCTGACCGGTGCGAGCTATCCCGACGTGCTGGTCGCAAAAGCGTTCAGCCACGGCAACGACCTCGACCTCGTGTTGTATCCCGGCGCCGCGCCCGGACCGCAGACGATTCGAATCGAGCGTCTCACGCCGGACGCGCGCTACACAATCGAGAATTCGCAGCGCGAGCCGTTCGTCGCCGATCGCGACGGCGCCGCTTCGATCACGGTCGACCTGGACGGGAGGACTCCGTTGCACATAATTCCGCAAGCGTAAATGCCAGAAGATTCCGTACGCCTGTACACCAAAAGCGCTGCCGCCGGGTTGCCGCTTGTTGGCAATAGTTCAGAGGAGGACTAATGAGCGCGAAGGAAACGATCATCGATGCCGATGGTCATATTCTCGAACCGCCCGACCTTTGGGATCGGTATCTGGAGCCGAAATATCGCGAACGAGGTATTCACATCCGCGTCGGCGACGACGGATTTGAGTATCTGGAGATCGATCGCAAGCGAGCGCTACTGACTACCCGCGGCGCGCTTGGCGCGCTCGGCGGGATGGGTCGCAAGGTTGAAGAGAGCCGCAAGATGCGCGAGATGATCGCGCGCGGCGAAAAGTTCCCCGAAGGCGGCTTCGCCTTTCAGCCGAAACCAGAAGACACTTATCTTAAGGGCGCGGCTTTCGGTTCGATGAGCACGAAGGAGCGCCTCATTCTGCTGGACCGGGAGGGTATGGAGAAGGCGCTTCTCTATCCGACGATCGGGCTCCTGTGGGAAGCGGAACTCTTTGACGCACAGCTTTCATCGGCTTACTGCCGCGCCTACAACCGGTGGATTGCGGATTTCTGTCGCGATTCGGGCGGACGGCTGATTCCGATCGCGCATCTCTCGCTCGGCGATCCCGCCGAAGCGGCGCGCGAGTTTGAGCGCGCGGTGAAGGACGGATGCAAGGGCGCATTCGTCTGTCCGTTCACCATCACTCGCGTACCGCACGGCGATCCTCGTCACGACGCCGTCTTTGCCGCCGCGCAGGACCTCGATGTTCCGCTGGCGATCCATCCGACGTTCGAACCGCCGAAGTTCGGGATTCATCATCGCTACGACAAATTCGAGTGGGCATCGTGGTACTTCGATCTGTTCGCCGCGCAAGGCGTCCAGCACGCCTTCGGAACGCTATTTCAGACTGGAGTTTTTGATCGTTTTCCGAAACTCAAGGTAGTTGTACTCGAAGCCCAAGCCGGATGGATTTGCTATCTGCTCGACCGCGCCGACGCGATATATAACGGCACTATTCTCGGTGGCTCGGTGCGATTGAAAGAGAAACCTTCCTACTATTTCAAACGGCAGTG